>DATBRP010000191.1:0-4210 GCA_036560245.1 Hyphomicrobium sp. | reverse complement strand
TCAGCGCATCGGCGCGGAATACATGAGGCCGCCCTTGGTCCAGAGATTGTTGAGCCCGCGGTCGAGTTTTAGCGGCGAACCTTGCCCGAGCGTGCGTTCGAAAATTTCGCCGTAATTGCCCACTTGCCTGACGATCTGATAGGCCCAATCGCGCGATAGACCCATCGGCGCTCCAAGGTCGGCTTCGAGGCCGAGGAAGCGGCGCACGTCGTGCACCGGGGACGCCTTCATCATGTCGACATTGCTGCTGTTGATGCCGAGCTCTTCGGCGGCGACCAGAGCCATGAACGTCCAGCGGACGACCGAAAACCACGCATCGTGACCCGACTTCACGGCGGGGCCAAGCGGCTCCTTGTTGATATATTCGGGCAGCAGCATCTGATCGGCGCCATTGGCGAGACGGCTTCGCTCGTAGGCCAACAACGAAACGTCGCCCGTCAGAACCGTGCAGCCGCCGTTGGCGTAGGTCTTGACGAGATCCTCCCAGCGATCCGACGTGATGAGCTGGTAACGCATTTTCCGCGAGCCGAAGTAATCGGCGATCGCGTTCTCATCAATTGATCCGGGCAGGACGCAGATCGACGCTCCGGAAAGTTCGAGCACACTCGAAATCGAGTGGTTGCGCGGCGCCATGAAACCCTGGCCGTCGTAATACAAGATCGCCGCGAAGCGCGCGCCAAGCTCGGTATCGCGCGTCAACGTCCAAGCGGTCGCGCCCATGAGGACGTCGATTTCGTCGTTCTGCAGGGCCTTGAACTTGTCGCCGGGCGTCAAGCTCAGGAACTTGACCGAATCCTTGTTGCCGAAAACGGCGGCTGCGAGCGCCGAGCAAAATTCGACGTCGAGGCCGCTCCACGTGCCGCTGGCGTTGACCTCGCTGAAGCCGGGCGCGTGATCGCTTACGCCGCAGACGATCTGGCCACGGCTGCGAATTGTGTCGAGGACGCTGGTTGGATAGCTCCAGGCCGGGACGCAAAATCCAATTGCCGTTGACCCGATGGCGACGATAATCGCCATGCACCTTAATCGAATTCTCATCTGCACTCTTCTGGCGGACGCTTCACTGAGCTTCTCATTGGGTCGTCGCGAACAGACGAAAGTAAGCAGCCCAGCGCGCGGGTGGCCTTGGCGATTGTGCGCAGGGAGGCCCACACATCCCGCGCCGGGCCGTAATGGTCAAGGCCTTGACCGCGCTCGAAACTTGCGCCACGAGGTCCAAACACGCCCGGAGAGATGAAAAATGGCCGAGAAAGACAAGCATTTGGAAGGGGAAGCGCGGCCTGAAACCAAGGTCGTGCACCTCGGCCGACACCCTTTCGAGCATCAAGGTTTCGTTAATCCGCCGGTCTATCGAGGCTCGACCGTTCTTTATCCGACGCTCGCAGCGCTTCATTCCAGAAAACAGCCTTACACTTATGGACGGCGCGCCACGCCGACGACGCGTGCGCTCGAAGAGGCGATCGCCGATCTGGAAGGTGGCACTGCCACCATTCTGACATCATCGGGGTTGAGCGCCGTATCGACGGCACTGCTCGCGTTTGTCTCGGCGGGCGATCACATTCTCATCACCGACAGCGCCTATCAGCCGGGACGTGCCTTCGCCGACCGGATGCTAAAGCGGCTCGGAGTCGAGACGACCTATTACGATCCCAGCCTCGGGGCCGGCATCGCCGAACACTTCCGGGCCAACACGCGCCTCGTCGTCGTTGAAGCTCCCGGCTCCCAGACATTCGAGATGCAGGACATTCCTGCGATCGCAGCGGCGGCACACGCGCGCGACCTCTGGGTGATCGCGGACAACACCTGGGCGACGCCGCTCTACTGCAAGCCATTGGCGCTCGGCGCAGATGTCTCGATCCAGGCGGCGACGAAATACATCGTCGGACACGCCGACGCCATGCTGGGCGCCATTACGGCCAACGCCCGCGCCGCCAAACACATCGATGTCGCCAAAGAAGCGCTCGGCACGTGTCCAGGCTCGGAGGAAACATACCTCGGGCTTCGCGGTCTCCGCACACTCGACGTTCGTCTCGAACGGCACTACCGGTCGGCTCTCGCCGTCGCCGAGTGGCTCGCTGGGCGTTCCGAAGTCGACCGCGTGATGCATCCGGCGTTGCCAAGCGATCCGGGTCACGCGATCTGGAAGCGCGACTTTACCGGCGCCACAGGTTTGTTCGGAGCGGTTCTGAAGCCGGTGCCGGAGAAGGCACTCGCCGCGTTTCTGGACGGGCTCAAGCTTTTCGGCATGGGCTATTCGTGGGGCGGCTATGAAAGTCTCGTCATTCCGTTCGATCCAACGAGCTATCGGACGGCGACGCGGTGGGTGGGACCCGGTCCAGCGCTGCGCTTTCACATTGGGCTCGAGGCCGTCGAAGATCTGATCAAAGATCTCGACGCCGGCTTTTCCCGGCTCAAAGCCGCATAGGCGAAACTTCGCGCGGCGCTTTGTTCGACCGATCAGAAGCCGAGGAGCGACCGGCGGATCGTATCGCCGACCGTGTTTCCGGAATTGCTGTATTGCACGTTGCCGAAGCTGTTGGTCGCTCCCATCGGCGGATCGAAGCCGTCGTTACGCGCGACGGATTTTCTCTTCGAGCGCCCTTCCGAGCCGATGCTGACCTGCTTCAACGCGGAGGTATCGACCGCGGCCAGGTGATCTTTGCCGACGTCGATTTGCTTCCATTTATCCGCCAGCGCCAGCGTGATGCGCCGCTGATGGCCGTAGTAATCCCTGAAATACTTCGGTTGGCCGTCATCTCCGATCCACACCGTGAAATAGCCGACGTGGACAGGGATCGGCGTATCGAGCGTGATCTCGTTGTCCCTCGGGCCCTTGCGCACAAGCTGTTTGACGTCCGGGGCAGCGGAGCCGCGATCGATGTCAAGGATCAGCTGGGCAAGCTGTTGCGGATTTCTGACGCGCATGCAGCCGTGGCTGTAGAGACGAACGGGGTCGTTGAAAAGATATCTCGCCGGCGTGTCGTGCAAATATACAGAGTGCTTATTGGGGAAGAGAAACTTGACGAGCCCCAGCGCATTATCGTCGCCGGCCGGCTGGTAGAACCTGTAAGCGCTCAAATTGGCCTTTGCCCAGTTCACGCGCGAGCTGTCGACGACGTGGCCATTGCGCATGACGATATAGCCCTGCCGTTCGATCGATCGGCCGGAGAGAAGCGCCGTGAGCTTGATCGAGTCAGGCAGATTCCATTGTGGGCGCAGCACAATGGTTTTCATCTCTTTGGAAAAGATCGGCGTCTGCTTCTCCGCCGTGCCGACAACGACGCGATCCTCAAAAACCGGCTTATCCTTGTCCGTCAGCACAATCGAGAATGCCGGAACGTTGACGAGGATATGCGTCGCGCCGAGCTTGCGCGGCATCCAGCGCCATTCTTCCATGTTGGCAATGACGGCCGTGATCTTGTCGGCGTTCTTCTCCGGAGCGTCGCCCACGAGCGCGGCACGTGTTGAAGGCCCAACGAAGCCGTCGGCCGACAAAGAGGCGGATTCCTGAAACGCCTTGATGGCCTTGACGAGCGCCGGATCGAAGACAGTCTCTTCGCCCGGAGCCGACGCAACGCCGAAGCGTTTTTTCAGTAGAGCAACCTCGGCATCTTTCGAACCGAGTTGCAGCGTCGGGCCCCGCCGCGCAATCCGTACTTCCGGCGAGACGCTCTGCTGCTTGCCGCGCAGCGTCGCGAGAAGCGCCTTTAGCTTCAGGAATTGATCCTGCGAGGGTTGAAACGACCGCAACACCTCGTCGGGATGCGCGGTCTGCGAAACCTGCGCGAGGATATCTTCAGCGCTCGACAGCATCGGCTGCCGGTCGAGATAGGACGACAAGAGCTTGTCGGGTTCCGGAATTCTCCCACCCTGAGCCTGATGCGCATAACGCAAGACGGCAGAAGTAATTTCGAGTTCAGCATCAGCCGTCTGATCGCTCGACCACTGGCCTAGCGTCTTCGGCTGATAGACCGCGCTGAGCTGGAAGTCGGAGGAGTTCAGGCCCCAATCTTCGGCGTGCCCGAGCTCAGCAATAGCGAGTTCTGCAGCGCGCGTCGGTCCTTTTTCATCGACCCACAACGGCCGGCAGTCTCGTCCCGCATAGAAGGCGGCGACGGCGTGGCGATCCTGCGCGTCGAAAGGCCCGCCGGCTTCGGAGGAAAGTCTGGCGCAGATCGCTGCCTGGGTTCCGCTCAGTTCATCGGCGATG
>DATBRP010000190.1:0-4491 GCA_036560245.1 Hyphomicrobium sp. | reverse complement strand
CCGTGGCCGACCTTGTCGTTGCTCCACGCGACGGCCATGACGCGAACGGTGCCGTTGAAGTCGGGAAGATAGAATTCGACGCTCGCGGTGCCGTCGTCCTTGACGCGGACGATGCCGGAATAAAGCGACACGACGGTTTCGACGGTCGGGTTGCCCTGCATCACAGGACCGCCTGCGTCACCACCTGATTTGAGCTTGCCGCGGTCGGCGCGCATGCCGTCGATCAGGCGTCCATAGAAGTCGCGGATTTCAAACGACAGCTTCTGCTGCTGGCTGAACCAGGCTTCAGGCGCTGGCGTCTCGTAGCGCGTCAGATTGAGGATGCCGAGATCGACCGCGGAGACGGCGACACGCGCTTCTTCGCCGGGTTTCAAGCCCTCGATCTTCAGCGGTATGTCGATTTTGCTGCCCGACTTCACTTTATCCGGCAGGGTCACGGCAACCTTGAGCTGGCGTCCGCTCTGATCGACGGGCAGCCATTTGATGCCGATGGCGCGGCTCGGCATACGCTTCTGGCCTTCGTCCATCGGCCGGTAGAGAAGCGCCGTGACGTAGGCGCCGGGGCCCCAGGTGTCGGAGACGGGGATATCGACCTCGCCACCGCCTTTGGCGATCTCGACTTCCTTCATCAGATGAAGGCCGGTGCCGAGTACGGTGATGAGCGCTTTGCCGCCGAGCTTCGACGCGATACGCAGCTTCGCGGTCTCGCCGGATTTGTAGCTGTCCTTGTCGAGGGCGACGTCGAGCTGCTCGGGGCTGTCGATGGCGTCGCCGGACGTATACCAGCCGGCGTTGAAGATTACGCTCGATGCCGGACCGTTGGCGTCATTCGACGCGACGTCGAGGCGATAGCGTCCCCAGCCGATGGCTTGCGAAATTCTTGCGGGCTTGTCGGCTGCGATCGTGAGCGGTCCGCTGCCGACCTTGCGTTTGACGGTTACGGCTTCATAGGTCCACGAGCCGTCGCGGCGATACCACTGCCAATTGGTGTCGAGACGCGTCAGCGTCCAGGTGAGGTTGCTGTTGGCTTCGGGCTTGTTGTTGGCATCGAGCATGACGACGTCGAAGCCGGCGCTCTGGTCTTCCGGCGCGGTCATGTTGTCGAACAGCGGCTTGATACCGATGCGTTCGAGTTTCAGATCGACCGGCAGCGTCAGATTGCGTTCGATGGTGCGGCCGCCCGACTCGCGGAGCTTCACGGTGATGGCGGCTTCGAGCGGCTTCGGCGTCTTCGGCATCTGCGGCAGAACGATGGGGATCGCCGCCTTGCCGTCCTTGTCCATCACGAGGTTTGATTCAAGCGGCTGGCGCGCCGGGTTCACGAACTCGTCGGCTTCTCCGAACGTATAATCGGCGTATCCCGGAACGTCCTTGTTCGACGCCTTGATGACGACTTCGCCTTCGAGGCCGAGGCCGGCAGCGGGTGGGCCGTAGAGATAATGCCCGTCGGCATTGATCGTCTGATTTTCGTCGGGCGTCAGCGCCTGGATGTTGGACGAGAGCTTCATGTCGAGGCGTTCGGGTACGAAGTCTTCGACGAGGAACGTGCGTTCGGCGATGGCCGGCTGTTTCGGATCGGTGTGCAACCAGAGCCGCCACGTGCCGGTCATCGCGGTCTTGGCGAGCGGCAATGTGAAATCACGGCCGCCCAGACCCTGGTCGTTCATGACGGTGCGTGTCTGCTCGACGCCGTCGGGGCGCGACACGATCAGCGTCGTCGGCACGGAAGATGCCTTGCCGAACTGGTCGCGGACGAGTGCCGTGATGTTGACCTCTTCGCCGCCGCGATAGACGCCGCGCTCGGTGTACATGAAGGCGTCGATCGGGCCCGCCGGATCGCGACCCTTGACGCCGCGGTCGGAGAGATCGAAGGCGTTGAGCGTCAGATCGAGGAAGGCGTATTCGCCCGCGCCCTTTTCCGCGACGAGGATCGCGGGCGCCGAGCCGCCTTCGCCTTTGGTCATGGTGGCATCGAATTTAGCGTAGCCGTGCTCGTCGGTCTTCGCCGTCGCCAGCACTTCGTTGTTGCGGGCGACGAGCTTGACGGTCGTGTCGGGGATCGCGGTCGCTTCACTCAGCGAGCGAACAAAGGCGTGGATGCCGTCGCCGCCGGTAAAAGCCGTGAGGCCGAGATCCGAAACGATGAACCACTGCGTCGCGCGCTCGTAGCTCTCGTTTTTCGTCTTTTCCGACGCCATCGCGACCATGACGTAGACGCCGGGCTCGAGCTTGCCGGTGGCGTCGGTCACGGGGACTGCGGTCGTCACCTCCTCGTTGAGCTTCGAGGCGATGTCCATTTGGCCGGTGTAGACTTTGATGCCAGAGCGATCGCGAATGTTCTCGACGTCGTAGCTCGACAGCTGGCGTTGCATGTCGCCGGATTGCAGCGTCGCGGCGAGGCTTCTGTCGCCGATGCGATAGACTTCGACGTTGATCTTGTTGGTGTTCGTCGTAACGACCGGGATGCCCTGCTGGCCGCGCGTCGGCAGCACGTAGGCTTTGCCGGTGAAGCGCACGAAGGGCGAGCGGTCCGGAACGTAGACGGCGATGTCGGACGTCTTGAGCAGCGTTTCGCCGACGTTGGACGGAAGGCCGGCGCGGATTTGCAGTTCATAACGGTCGCCGTACTTCAGGCCTTCGACGCAGAGCTGCTTGCCTTCCTGCACGAGGTTCTGCGGATCTTTGCCGTTGACGGAGACGAACTTCGCGACGTCAGTCTGCGTGCGGCTCAGGTCTTCCGAGAATTCGAGGCAGACGCGCGGTGGCGTCGCTTCGTTATCGGTCTTGTAATCGGTCATGCGGAAGCCGTACTGGCCGCGAAGCTTGTCGTAGGCTTCACGCGTCGTCTGATTGTCGGCCGTGTCGAGACTGAGCTTCATCGCGTCGATGGCGGGGCGCCAATAGGAGCGCCGTTCCAGCGTCTCGCCCAAAACGTAGAGCGCATGGGCTTTGTCAGCGGGCTCGACGGCACGCTGGTAGCCGCGATAAGCGGCGCCGGATGCGTAAACGGGAAGATCGTAGCGTTCGCTGTTTTTGTCGGGATCAGGCTTGATGGCGAGCAGCGCTTCGGCAAGCCTCGTCCAGGCGGCCCAGTCCTTGTCGTTCTCGGCGACGGCGCTCGCCAAGCTCCGTGACGCCGCGCGCGGGTCGGAAGCGAAAATCTTTTCGGCGTCGGCCTTGAGTACGGCGGCAGGTTTGCCATCCGGCTTCCAATTCGCCTTCAGGAAGGTTTCATAGCGCTTGGCGTCGGCCGCAATGCCCTGGTGCGAGAAAACCTTCTCTGCAGCGTTGACGGCTTGGAATGTCGTCAGCAGCAGCGTTAAGACGAGAGCGAGGCGCGCGAAGAAACGCATGGGGTGCCATCCTGTGTAAGTGCGCCGGGCGGTGCGCGAGCACCCCAGCTTGGACCGAGCGACTATCGCCTGGCGTCGATCGGTTCAGAAGCCCATCAGGGGCCAACGGCCGAAGCGCGGCGGCAAATTGCGATTTTCCGGTGCTTGCGCGTTCTTGCGCTCATTTTCTGGCGGTATGCTCATTGCTCGGGGAGTTTATCACGCCGGCAACGGGCGGGGATAAGTTCCCGCCGGAAGATTGAAGCGCACATGCGCGAACGTCCCCCCGCTTGGGCGAGGGGACGTTCATCAACGCGGATAGCTAGATTTTCAGTTGCAGCGTGGGCGAGGCAATGCCTCGGCATCATCGGCCTGTGCGGCGGCGATGGCTTCAAGGGACACGCTTCCCGTCGTTACGGGCTTCATCGGCTTTGCGTGCGCCCAGAGTTTTTCGAAGGATACGGCTGCGTACATGCGCGCGGCGGCGTCGGCCTTATGGTAAAGTTCGAAAGCATCGCGCTTGTTAGGATCGCGGCGCAGGCAGTCGCCGATCCAGACATGTGTGCGGCCGATGACGAGCTGCTCGTGTGACGCGCCGAAGCGCGGGTCCTTGAGGAGACGACATTCGACTCCGGCGACATCACGCAGCGACGGCGCGCCGTCTTCGATTTGCGCACTCGCCAGGATCACTTTGATGCTGGACGCTTCAAGCAAGCCTTCCGACAAGGCGACGCCGAGGGCCCGTGCAACCGGGCTCTCGCTATCGCGGACGATGAGTGTGACAGTTCCGACAACACCTGCGGCGAGGCCCGACAGTCCCTCGGCGATGAAGTCTTTAAGTCGCGCTTC
Organism: Hyphomicrobium sp.; assembly: GCA_036560245.1. Lineage (GTDB taxonomy): Bacteria > Pseudomonadota > Alphaproteobacteria > Rhizobiales > Hyphomicrobiaceae > Hyphomicrobium_B. Next base: position 310 of record DATBRP010000190.1, on the reverse strand, counting down.
CTTGTCGGTTTGAGCCGTCATCATGAAACGCGTAGGCGAAGAAATGCGCATTTGAGGTTTCCCATCTCTAGCCCGCACTGGTCGTCGGATCGAACCGCCCCCGGCGAGCCCCCGACAGGCCCATTAAGCCGAGAAGAATGTTAAACAAGCGTTGCCGCTCGGTTCGATTTATGGCGGCTGCCCTTATCTCATTTTCTTTCCAAGTCTTTTTCATTCGGCGGCCGGTGGTGCGATGCGGCGAATAAGGGCCCAATCGGCGGGAGAAAGCCGATCTTGCTCAGCGTGCGGCCGATTTTTGTTGGCGAACTCG
>DATBRP010000189.1:0-14115 GCA_036560245.1 Hyphomicrobium sp. | reverse complement strand
GCGGCGTTGCTCAAGGAAATGACGGTGAAGCCGTTCGAGCGAACGCAGACGAAGGAGTCGCCGATCACAAGCAAGACGGTGGTGTTCACGGGAACGCTCGTCAAGCTCACGCGCAGCGAAGCGAAGGCGCAGGCCGAGCGGCTTGGGGCGAAGGTGTCGGGGTCCGTGTCGAAGAAGACGGATTACGTCGTCGCGGGCGCAGAGGCCGGGTCAAAGCTCGACAATGCTCGTGCGCTCGGGGTGACGGTCCTGACCGAAGATGAGTGGCTCGAACTTATCGGACAGACGTAGCTGTAATGCCGGATGGCCCGTCGAGCCCGGCCATGAGTGAAGGCGTTAGTTGGCGATGATCTCGATATAGATTTCGCCGTCGCGCTCCGTGACTTCGACTTCGCGCGCGCCTTCTGCGGCAAGGATGAGTGCAGCCACGATCGCTTCCGGTCTCGTCGGTGAGGGCACGCTCGATCTGAAGGCCTGCGGAAAATGCGGTGCGGCACTGATCTCATGAATTGGGGACATCGCAGCTTCTCCTTTTGAATACATTCTAACAGGAGAAGCTAGGCAAACGCGTGTTCGCGGGCTGTCACTGGAGTGACAAATGCAAGGCTCTCAGATCGGCAGCGTTGCTTGTTTGAGCCAATGGCGCGTGTTGTCGTCGAGCTTCGATGCCAATGTTTCGAACACGCGCATATGATAGGCGTTCAGCCAGTTCCGCTCGCCGGTGTCGAGCATATCGGTGATGATGAGACGGCGATCGATCGGCGCCAGCGTCAGCGTTTCGAAGCCCATCATTTCGCGCTCGCTGCCGCCAATTTTTTCCAGCGGCGTGACGAGCACGACATTTTCAATGCGGATGCCGAAAGCGCCGACTTTATAAAATCCCGGCTCGTTCGAGATCAGCATGCCGGGTTGAAGCGGCGTCATGCCGGCACGCGAGATCGACTGCGGACCTTCGTGCACCGACAGATAGCTGCCGATGCCGTGTCCGGTGCCGTGATCGTAATCTTCGCCGATGGCCCACAATGCGCGGCGTGCGAACGGATCGAGGTCGATGCCGCGCGTGCCCTTTGGAAAGCGTGCGGTTGCGACGGCGATGTGACCTTTGAGAACGGCGGTGAAGTGCCGTTTCATATCTTCACTCGGTTCGCCGATGGAAACCGTGCGCGTGATGTCGGTCGTGCCGTCCTGATACTGACCGCCGCTGTCGATAAGAAATAATTCGCCGTCGCGAATTTTGCGGTTGGTCGCTTCGGTGACGCGATAGTGCACGATCGCGCCATCGGGCCCTGAGCCGGAGATCGTCGGAAAGCTGATCTCGCGCAGCATGTTGGTGTCGCGACGAAATTCCTCGAGCTTTTTTACGGCGGCAATTTCGTCGATCGTTCCGTGGGGCGCGTGCTCGTCGAGCCAAGCGAGAAAGCGGACAACGGCATGACCGTCTCGGACATGCGCGACACGAGATCCGTTGATTTCGGCTTCGGTCTTGATCGCTTTCGGCAGAATGCAGGGATCTTGGCCGCGCGCGATTGCTGCAGCGCCGAGCTTCATTTCAAACCAATATCCGGCCGTCTCGGGATCGAGACGGACGCGCTTGCCTTGCGATTTGAGTGCGGCCAAGCGTTCCGCCAGTGCCTTCGGCGGCAAGAGTTTGGCGACGGCGGACACCTGCGCGCGTGTGTCCGCGTCGAGCCTTTTGGGTTCGATATAGAGCTCGGCCTTGCCGCTCGCGGGCACGATGGCGAAGGCAAGCGCCACCGGGTTATGCGCAACGTCGCTGCCGCGAATGTTGAATAGCCAGCAGATCGAATCCGGGAGCGTCAAAACGACGGCGTTCTGGCTTTCGCGTTTAAGACGTGCCTGAATCTCGGCGATCTTTTCGGATGCCGACCGGCCCGCGAGCGTCAATGGCTGTGCGATTACCGGATTCGATGGCGGGCTCGGACGGGCCTTGCCCCACAGGACGTCGATGGGGTTCTTCGCTAGCGGCTTCAGTTTGATGTTCTTCGGCGCCAGAGCCGCCTTGAGGCGCGCGATTTCGCCGGCCGTATGATTCCACGGATCGAAGCCGATGGTCTGGCCTTTGCCGAGCGTACCGGACAACCATTCGAAAAGTCGAGCGCGAGGCAGAAGCGAAACTTCGAAGACGCTGGTATCGGTTTCAGCAGCTGCTTGCACAGTGTAGCGGCCGTCCGTGAATAGCACCGCCGATTTTTTCGCGACGACGGCGAGCCCCGCCGAGCCGCTAAAACCCGTCAGCCACTGCAGGCGCTCGGCTGATGCCGGAACGTATTCGCCCTGATGGCTATCGGCGCGGGGCACGAGCACGGCGTCGATTTTCGATTTCGTCATCAACGCGCGCAGCGCCTTGACGCGTTCGGCGACGTGTTCCGGTCCGGACTGCGATTGAAAGGTTTGAAACATGAGAGAGGTTCTAGGCGGCTGTCGAAGTTCGGGCAACGGCGATTTCAGCGGCGTGCGAACGTCAGCGTCGACCACCCCGTCAAACGGTCATGACGCCGAAGCACGAAGCCTTGCGTCAGATAGGCGGCGATGACTTCGGGGGCCTGCGGAATGAGGATACCCGAAAGGACGAGCGTTCCACCGGTCACAACCGAGCGGGCGAGCGACGGCGCCAAGTACACGAGTGGTCCTGCGAGGATGTTCGCGATCAAGAGATCGAACGGAGCGCGCCGCCGAAGCGCCGGGTGCGCGACGCCGCGGGCGACCGCGAGGGCGATCCGCTGAGAAGCACCGTTGAGACGAATGTTTTCGGCCGCGACCTTGACGGATTGCGGGTCCATGTCGGCGGCGATGATGCGCGCGCCGGGCATCGACTTCGCCACCGCGATCGCCAGCACGCCCGATCCGCAACCGAGATCCAGGACGGAATCAAATGACTGCGAGCGCGCCAAGCGATCGATCGCCATAAGGCAACCGAGCGTGGTCGCGTGGTGAGCGGTGCCGAAGGCTTCGCCAGCGTCGATCAGGATCGTGTTGGGTCCACGCGCAACGCGGCCGCGATCATGGCTGCCGTGGATTACAAACCGTCCGGCGTAGACAGGCGGAAGAGCAGCCTGAGAAATTGCGACCCAATTCAAATCGGGAACGACTTCTTCCGTGAACGGCGGCAGCGGTCCGGCGATAAGCGGAGCCAGCTCGCCGGCGAGATCGCGGTCACCGGCGGTGGTATCGAAGTAGGCTTCGACGCGCCACCGTTCGGGGCCGTTCTCGAAAACGGTCAGCGCATCGGGCGGCGGCTCGATGAGATCCTGCAGGGCATTGCCGGTGGCATAGGCGTGTGCACGATCGGAGAAGTCAGCCGCGAATTTCTTGAATGCCATTGGATATCAAACTACCGGCGGTACCGATCTGCCTTCGAATTCGTAGCCTTCGGAAGGTAAGGGATCGGGAAGGTGGTCGAGAAACAGGTCCCATTTCTCGTCGATATGCTTTGCTGCCTGGGCGGGCGGCAATGTTACGAGCGTGCCGTCCGGCTTTTCGACGACGATACCGTCGCGGATCAGCCGATCGAGCGCATCGTCGATTTCGAAGTCGACCTTGATGCCGAACGTGCGGGTCAAATACGACTCGATCGCCAAGTCTATGGAGGGAAGATCGGCGCGTGTCGACTTCTCTTTCGCGAGCACGCTGTAGAGCAGCATTTCTTCCTTGACGTCTTCTTCGGCGCCCCGGGCGGCAATCTTCAGGATGACGCCGCGATTGTCCGCCATCGTGTGAAAGTAGAGGTTCTGCGCCATGACGACCATGTAGCGCTGTTTCTGGTTGAAAAATCCCATCGCTTGGCGAGCGGCAATGCCGCCGAGACCCGCGAGCGCGCCGACGGCGGCAATCGGGTTCGATGCGAGAAGGGCGATCTTGCCGGCGGCACCGAATGCGCCCATGCCGAGGCCGCCGCCGGCCGTAACGCCGAGACGCAATTTGTCGAACGAACGAAATCGCACTTCGGTATTCGGAAACACCATCTCGACATCGGTGCGCGGAATGTTCTTGAAGAGCTTCAGATAGATATTCTTATCGTTGATCCCCGGCGGCATATGTTGCCAACGCCGTTCGACCCACTTCGCCGCGGATTCGCGATTGCATTTGCGCTCGTGCATCACTTCTTCGACGCGCGTTTCGAATGATTTGAGTTTGAACATGATGAACAGGCGCTGGAAGATCGGAACGTTGAACTCTTCCTTGCGCAGATACTTACGGATGCTGCGGCGTTCGTATTTCTGATTGGAGGCGCCGCGATAATAGATCACGATGCGCTCGAAGGCTTTCATGTCGACGTTCAGGTCGAGACCGTAGTGACTATCGCGCGTCAGGATCATTTCGACGTCGGTCGGATCGATCCGTTCGTAGTTGGCGCGCTGCAGGAGGCTTTCGACGCCCTCGAAAACGCGATGCTTGAGCACCTCGCGATCGTCTTCCGAGAAGCTCCGGGTCATCAACAGATCGCTGTCGGGGGAAAATGATTCGTAGGTTTGTTCGAGATCGAGCAGCAACGCGAAGTACTGTTGCTGACGCCAATAATCGAGATAACGAAAAAAGCGCCGCGCTTCGGCGGCTTGGCCCGCGGGCCAGAGATAAGGTTTGGTCAGCCGGTCTAGCAGCGCAAAGCGCGTGACGGGGATGAAGCGCTCGCGCTTTCGCTTTTCGTCGGACTGCAGAATGTCGGCGGCCGGGCGGACCTCGTCTTCGTCGTGGACGGGCGCCGGCTTCGCGTCAAAATCCGTGAGATCATACAGCCGCTGAAAAAGCCCCGGCTTTTGATGCAAACGGCCACCTGCGATATTCGCCGACGACATTGACGCAACTCCCCGTCGTGTTCTGTTCCGGTCCTATCTGCCCTCTCCGGAACATGTGTCTTTAGCGATCCGGCGAAGACCTTGTCGAGCCATCGCAAAATTCTGGCGCGCAAAGATGGCCAACGAGTCTTCGGACGCCCCCGGAAAAAGGCAAGCGATGTTGAGCACGAATAGAGCACAAGCACCATTGTAGGGAATCAGTTCATAACTTTGGCCACTGCCACAGTGGCGCCAGCGTTACGCTAGGTTTATTGCTAACCAAGTTGGCGGGACCTGTGGGGGCGTGTGCTGCGATGAGGGCTTTACGGGCACTAGCGGTGAGTATTTTTGCGTTTGCCGCGATGGCGAGTGCGTCGGCGACGTTCGCCAGGGCGGATGATCTCGTTATTCCGTATGCGTGCGAAATGGACCACGGTTCTCCGCGCCTCTTGGCCGCAAGCGCGAACGTCTACCACATTATCGGCCCGCGCGAAGATCGTCCGTTCCCGACCTGTTCACCGTCGCCCACTGGCAAGTGCGAGACGATGATGATCCACAAATTCGTAATCGAATGCGCCGGTCAGAAGGTTGCGTGGGCCAAGGTCGCGTTGTCGGCTCGCGCTCTCGGCATCGAGCTGCCGGCACATTTGCCCGCCGGATTTGCTCCTGTTAGCCGGCTCCAGGGCCGTTTTGTTTTGCCAGGCTTCGGGCGCACGACGCGGCTTGCGAGAGTGGCGACGCAGACCTTATCGCCCGATAGTGTCATCGAGACGAGTGCGCTTCCCGAACGCGATGACGTTGCCCAATGGGTGACGGTCGTCGATCCAGCCGTCATAGCTTCGGCCCCGGGAGGAGCCTTTAAAGTCGCCGGCGTCATCTCGACGATGCTGGTGTCTCTGATGGCCGCTTGTCTATTGGTGGCATGGCGGCGCCCGCTTTCGGCGTTCGAGTTCACTGGAGCCTCGCCTTCCGATGCTGCGCCGAAAAAAGGCGCAGCGCGCTTCATCGGACTCGCCTACGCCCGCGTTTCCGCGGTGTTCCAGCGCAGCTATCGAGGATCGCCGGAAGCGTCGGATAGCGGCGGGAACGACAGCCCTGCCGCCGCTTCGTTGGCTCTGGTGGACGCACGTCTCACTGAGACTGAGTTTCTCGTGGCTTCGCTTCCCGCCAACCTTCTTCTTCGCGATGTGCTGCAATCCGAACTCGACGGTTTGCGTCAGCGCGCAGGCAATGTCTCGCGTCGTGCGAGCCGGCTTGGCGCCGAGCGTTTAAGCGGCATGCTTCGTTCGCTGACACGTGATCTTGACCGGATCGCGCGGATTGTTCACGGGGCGGCGCAGAAGGACGCGAACAATGAGCCCACCTCCCAAAGCGCGCCGGCGACCGTGTTCGAAGCCTATCGAATTCTCGGGTTGAATCCGGCGGCGCCGCATGCCGCGGTGAAGAAGGTTGTCGATGCGCTGCGCATGTCCTGGCATCCCGATCACGCCCGCGACGAGACCGACCGCCTGCATCGCGAAGAGCGGATCAAGCAAATCAATGCGGCTTGGGATTTGCTGAAAAATATCCAGCGCGCCGAAGTCGCCGAGTCTGTCAATTCCTAGAACGATCGAAAAACAAACGGCGCCGCCCATATGGCGACGCCGTTCGCAAAAGTCCCAAATTCTGTTTGTCGATACAAGTGGCTCCCAGCAGGGGAGCGAACTTAGGCTGAGCAGCGATGGGCGACCGGAAGGTTACGCACTTCCTCCTCGGTCAGCGGTTCTGTCTGATGCATGGCGTCTGCCCGAAGCTTGGCCCGGATCTGCTCGCGTTTCACGGTCAGAAGCCGCGACGCAAGTTGCCCGTCAAGTCCGCGAACGACGCCAATCTTACCCCTCAAAGGAAAGCGGTAAGTGCTCATGGATAGCTCCTTTCAAGGATTCTACCCTCCCAAACGAAGTGATCCCAGTTCGGTTTCGCGCCCGCGCGCTAACTTTTATGGGCTGAACGCATGACAGGTAATGCCGCCGATGACGAGTCGGCGTTCCCGCGGTCGAATTAGCTGATGAACCCCCACAGCTCAACGAGCGGTTAAGATGTGTCACGCGATTGCGGCAATATGAAGAATTGGGCGGCGAAAATTGGACTCTCGTTGAGCATTTCAGCTTTGCAAATCAGTCATATAGGGTCGACGAAGCTCGCAACCACGCGCTTCGTGGAGCCGTCGTCGAAGGCAATCGTTAATTTGTTGCCGTCGACGAACGTCACGGTTCCGTCTCCGAACTTTTCATGGCGAACGCGGGTGCCGCTCTTGAAGGCCGGGGCGTTCGCGGTTGAGGCGGCAACCAATTCGCCTTCCAATGTGATCGGAGGCCTCGCCTTTTTTTTCGTGTCGCGGTTGCCGCTCCATGACTGCTGTGCGCGCTGCCAGCCGGGCGTGTTGTAACTTGATCCGAACGGCTCAGCTCCACTGTTGCGGTCGAAGCGGCTCGTGCCGAAGGCGCCGCCATAGCCGAAAGCGTTGGCACGGCCGCCATAGGGCATCTCGCTTTCAACCACATCGACGGTCGCTTCCGGCAGTTCATCGACGAACCGCGACGGCAACGCCGATTGATAGAGACCGTGCGTGCGGCGGTTCTGCGCAAAGGAAATCTTGGCCCGGCGTTTGGCTCGCGTCAGGCCGACGTAGGCGAGGCGGCGCTCTTCCTCGAGGCCGGACTTGCCGCTTTCATCGAGCGAGCGCTGGTGCGGGAAAAGCCCCTCTTCCCAGCCGGGTAAGAAAACGATGCCGAATTCCAGTCCTTTGGCCGCGTGCAACGTCATCAAAGAGACGCGGTCGCCGTCGCTGCCCTGGTCGGCATCCATCACGAGCGATACGTGCTCCAGGAACCCCTGCAGCGTATCGAAGTCGTGCATGAAGCGTACGAGTTCTTTCAGGTTTTCGAGACGCGTCTGGGCCTGCGGACTCTTGTCTGCCTGCCACATGGCCGTGTAGCCGGACTCATCCAGGACGAGTTCGGCAAGCTCGGTATGGCGCATATGATCGAGATTGCCGCGCCAGCGTTCGAAAGATTGCGTCAGGTCGGCGAGAGATTTGCGGGCCTTCGCCGATAGCTCGTCGGTTTCGACGATCTCACGCGCCGCCTGATAGAGTGGGAAGCCCCGGGCGCGGGCAAGCTCGTGAATGCGCTTGATCGAGGTATCGCCGAGGCCGCGTTTCGGCACATTGACGATGCGCTCGAACTTCAAATCGTTCGACGGATTGGCGACGACATCGAGATAGGCGATGGCGTCCTTGATTTCCTGGCGCTCATAGAAACGCGGACCGCCGATGACGCGATACGGCAGTCCAAGCGTGATGAAGCGGTCTTCGATGGCGCGCATCTGGGAGGACGCGCGCACCAGAATAGCGATGTCGTTCAGCTTTTCCTTTGCCCGCTGGAAATTCTCGACGTCGTCGCCGATGGCGCGCGCCTCGGCCTCGTCGTCCCAGAAATTCGCAACGGCGATTTTGGCCCCGGCGGTGCCGTCGGTGAACAATGTCTTGCCGAGCCTGCCGGCATTCTTGGCGATCAGGCCGGATGCAGCGGCGAGGATATTGGCGGTCGAGCGATAGTTGCGTTCGAGCCGGATGACCTTGGCGCCCGGGAAATCCTTTTCGAAGCGCAGGATGTTGTCGACCTCGGCGCCGCGCCAGCCGTAAATCGATTGATCGTCGTCGCCGACGCAGCAGATGTTCGGCGAACCCTGCGCCAAGAGCCGCAGCCACAGGTATTGGGCGACGTTGGTGTCCTGATACTCGTCGACGAGGATATAGCGGAAGCGGCGATGATAGTCGGCGAGAACGTCCGGGTGCTCGCGAAAAAGGCGGAGGCATTCGAGAAGAAGGTCACCGAAATCGCAGGCGTTGAGTTCTTTAAGGCGCGCCTGATAGGCGGCGTAGAGGGCCGCGCCCTTGCCAGCGGCGAAGGCAAAGGATTCTCCGCCTGGAATCTTGTCCGGGGTCAGGCCGCGGTTTTTCCAGCTATCGATCAGGCTCGCGAGTTGGCGGGCGGGCCAGCGATCCTTGTCAAGGCCGGCTGCCACGATCACCTGCTTCAGGAGCCGAACCTGGTCGTCGTCGTCGAGGATCGTGAAGCCGGATTTCAGTCCTACCAGTTCGGCGTGCCGGCGCAGAATCTTGACGCCGATGGCGTGGAACGTGCCAAGCCACGACATGCCTTCAACAGTTCCACCGATCAAGCCGCCGATACGCTCGCGCATTTCGCGCGCGGCCTTGTTCGTGAACGTGACAGCCAGGATTTGCGACGGGTAGGCCTTTGACGTCGCGAGGATGTGCGCGATCCGCGTCGTCAGCACGCGTGTTTTTCCGGTACCGGCGCCGGCCAGCACGAGAAGCGGACCTTCGGTCGTCTCGACCGCATCGCGCTGCTCGGGGTTCAGGCCATCGAGATACGTCGGCGCACCTCGCGCGGCGGCGACGGCGCGCGCCGAGATCGATTGCGTATTCTGTGCGTTATCGGCCGGTCGAGGCGCCGGTTTTGCGGACGATGGTGCTTGCGGCAGATCGAACGGAGGATCGTCGTCGTGCGGCAAATCCGGGCCCGCGTCGGCGTTCGGCTTGCGAGTCGAAATCATGCGATTGACCTAAACCACCAGGGCTGATCCTACAACTGGCGCGGCCCGACGCCGCGCTGCAAAGCTACGCGAGGCCGGGAATCGTCCACAAAATCGACAAACGCCTGGAATGAAGCCAAAATTCGAGTTCAGAGTATTGCGGCTCCGTGCCATATAAGTGCGCAGTGCGGCGTGTATTTCAATGTGATCCGTCGCGGGCGCTCAGCAATCATCGTGCGGGCCGCAAGAGACGTCTATGAACAACGGGCTTCTATTTCTCGGTGCGCTCCTCGCCGTCATCCTCGCGGCGCTTTTTGCGGTGCCCAATTTCGTCGATTGGAACGGCTACCGCGGCGTGTTCGAGGAAGAAGCCTCGAAGGTCCTCGGCCGCGATGTCCGCGTTGGCGGATCGGTCAATCTCAAGCTGTTGCCCGCACCCTACGTCCGCTTTGAAAAGGTGCGCATCGCCAATCTCACGGGCCAGACCGGCGAGCCGTTCGTCCGGGCCGATAGCTTCACCATGTGGCTCTCGGGTCCAGCGCTGTTGCGCGGCGTCCTGGAGGCGAGCCGGATCGAACTGGAGAAGCCGGTTCTAACCCTCGCAGTCGATAAGGCCGGCGGCGGCAACTGGACGAATATCGAACTCAAGTCAGGCGACTTGCCTTTCGTGCCACGCGATCTCGCGTTGCGCTCGGTCAAACTGATCGACGGTGCTGTGTCGATCTACAACTCGGCAACGGATCGCGTCGCGCAGATCGAGGGAATCTACGGAGAATTGTCAGCCGATAGTCTGCGAGGCCCGTTCCGCTTCAAGGGCATGGCGTCCTGGTCGGGGACGTCGCACGATCTCAACTTCGCGACCGAGACGCCATCCGCCGACGGCTCGTTCGGTCTCAAACTTTCGGCGCGTGCCGACGGAACACCGAACGTCTATCTGCTCGACGGCCGTGTCTCTAATCTCGATAGCAAGCCGCAATTCAAAGGCGAGTGGACCGGCACGCTCGCCGTACCGGGCAGCGATACGGCTGCTGCTGCGGGTCACGGCGGCGACGTGCCGCTTCTCGATCTCAAATCGGAAATCACAGCCAACGCGCTCGGCGCCAAGATCGACGACATCACGCTGGCGCTCGATAACGCGCCCGAACCGCAGATGATCACGGGATCGGCGGTCGCGACGTGGACGACGCCGCCGCGTCTCGACGTTGCTCTGGCTTCGAAGTGGCTCGATGTCGATTGGCTGGCAGGCGCCGGTAAGGAGAGCGCCTCGTTTTCGAGATTGAAGCAACTGACCCTCGGTCTCATGCAATCCGTTGCGGGGGACAGCAAGGCCAGCGCCAAGATCGATCTGCAACAAGTCAAAATCGGCGGCGAGACGGCAGGCGGGCTGAGTATCGATGCCGACCGCAGCGGCAACGTCACCCACATCACGTCGTTCAATGTCAGCTTGCCAGGAGGATCACGGCTCGATCTCGCCGGAGACCTGAAGAACGATAAGGGCAAGCATAGCTTTGCCGGCAGCGTCTTCATCGGCGGCACGAGCCTTTCCCGGCTCAAGACCTGGGCGGGAAAATCGGGCATTCCGGTCGATATCACGTCCGATGGGCCGTTTTCGTTGAACGGCAAAATCGATATCGATCAGACGCGCTTCGCGCTTGCGGATGCCTCCGCTGAAATTTCGGGCCGGGCGATGGCGGGCGACCTCACCATCGCCAACGATGGCCGCAAGCGTACCGATCTGACGCTGCAAGCAGCGGATCTCGATACGCATGATATTTTTCCGAAAACGGCTGAGGCATTCAAGGCGGAGTTCCGCAAGGCGCTTGGGCTCGCACCGTCCGGTGACGGGGAGGGGGCGAAAGCTGAACTACCGGGCGACATGCGGCTGCGTGTCATCGCCGGGCGCTTGATCGACGGCGACGACACATATCGCGACGTCGACGTGACGTTCGATGTGGGCGGCAAGGACATCAGCCTTCCGGCAGCCAAGCTGACGACGGCAAACGGCCTCACGATCGGCCTCGAAGGAAGCGTCAAGACGGGCGGAGGCGCTCCGGTTGGGACAATCGGTTACGACCTAACTGGCGCGACACCGGATGCGATGAAGGATCTCGTCCGCAAGGCTGGACTAACTAATCTGCTCGGTGACGAGCCGTTCAAAGGTTTGAAGAACGGCAAGCTCGCCGGACTTATCGAGTTTGGACGGCGTATCCCATCTGCGGCCGACATAACGGTCGATGGGACTTTGAACGGTTCGCATCTCAGCGGGTCGAGTGAGTTCGACGGTGGTCTCGGCGCATGGCGGTCGCAGCCAAGCCGTATGCAAATAACGCTTAGCGCGCCGTCGTTGCCGGTGCTGCTTACGGGGCTCGGTCAGGACAATCAAGGTGCGGCCGGCAATTCGGGAACGCCGGCGGAAGCGTCTCTCGTCGCAGCTGGCACGTTGGCTTCCGGAGCGAAGACGCGGGTCGAGGTCCATGCGCAAGGTCTGCAGACGGCATTTGCCGGCGACGTTGTTTGGCCTGAGGGTTCGCCTCTGGCTCTCAACGGCAGCGCGGACATCAAGGCCGATGACTTCGCGGATGCGCTGTCCGTCGCCGGTTTATCGCTTGCCGGGGGTGAGAACGGCGTCGCGACCCACGGCACGATCGACGTCAGCCGCGACAAGGGCGTCTTGAATGTTACGACGCGTGATCTGTCGCTCGGCACGGCAACGATCGCGAGCGATGTCAGGATCACGGCCGGCGCCAATGGCGGCCGCCGCATCGAAGGCAAGATCGGCGCCGATCGCGTCACCGTCGCGTCACTACTCTCGATACTGACGGACAAGCCATCGACGGCGACCATCGCTGGCGGCGCGGCGAGTGTCGCAGCGCTCGAATCGCGATCGCTATGGCCGAGTCGAGTCTTTGATTTCGACGCGCTTGACGGCACCGAGGCTGACGTCCGGATAAGTTTCGCGTCGCTCGATTTGAGCGGCAATCTGGCGACGCGCGATGGTGAAATGAGATTGACTCTGGCGCCCGGCAAGCTCGCAATCAGCGATCTGTCCGCCGACGCTGCCGGTGGGAAGTTAACGGGGAACGTGAGCCTCGAGAAGGCGTCGAACGGCGTCGTCTTGGCGACGGATCTCAAGCTCGATCAGGCAAAGCTGTCGTCCTTCAGCCCCGCCGCGAAGGGCTCGGCGACGTTCGATCTCAAAGCGGGGGCAACGGCGCAAAGTCCTGCGGGTCTGCTGGCTGTGATGGCGGGTTCGGGGCATGTCGCGCTAAAGGACGCAAACATTCGTGCTCCAGCAGTTGCGACGGTCGCGGACATCGTCGACACCGTTTTGCAGGGCAAGATGCAGAACGACGTTCGCACGATTTCGACGGCGCTTCTGGCATCGCTCGATACATCCCAGGTTGCCATCGGCGACCGCGAGCTTGCCATGACGGTCACGGACGGTTCGGTGAAATTCGACCCGCTCTCGCTCGATGCGCCCGACGGCAAATTGGAGGCGACGGTTTCGACCGACCTGACGTCGCTCAATGTCAGCGCCGCATATCAAGTCAGTTCGATCGTCAGGCCGTTGCCGCCGCCTGCCGTTCCGTTGCCGGGCTGGCAGCCGCCACCGCCGAAGGCGCCTCTGCCGCCGGCAGTCGTTCTTTACGAGGGGCAGCTCGATAATCTGGCGGGCCTAAACGTCAGTGTCGACGTCGCCGACGTTCAGCGTGAACTTTCGGTCCGACAGGTGGAGCGCAACGTCGAGGAACTCGAAATTTCGCGGCGCGTCGACGAAGAGCGCGCCCGGTTGGAGAAGGAGCGGCGCAAGGCGGCGGAAGCCCAGCGTGCTGCGGCTAACGCTGCCGCCCGAGCCAAAAAACAGCAACCCGAGCAGCTTCCTCCGGTTCTGCCGGAATCCGCCGGAACCGCGCCGCCAGATGCCAAACCGTCCGACACGCCGTTGCCGCCGGACGCTCAGCCGGCGCCGCAGCCCCCGGTGGTGGTGCCTCAAGCGGATCAGCAAGACGGTGCGAAATCGGCCGACGCAGTCAGCGCCAACACCGTGCAGACGCAGAAGATAACCGTCGAGCCGTTTGCTCCGCCGGTTGTCCAAACGGCGCCGGGAGATGCAGCGAGCCAGAATTCCGCCGCGGCGATCGATCCGGAAACGGGTTTGCCGATCGTGCAGAAGGATCAAGCGGCGGTGCGGCCGGTGCCGGCGCCACGGCCAGCCCAGCGTCCGCAAAGGCGGCGCACGTCACAGGACGAAGTACTGAAGTCGCTGGGGAACTTCTGATCGACGCCATCGGCTTCGTCATTTATCGCCGCTGGACGACCGTGCGACGCGTTCCTGAAGACGCCTCAGAAGCCATACGCGAACGGCGCTCGATAGTCCGGCTTCGCCGCGTTCCTTGTCGATCGCGCTGATCAAGCCGGCCAGCGTCAGGCCATCTTCCACCGCCGCGTGTTTCAAGGCGCTCCAAAAGGCCGTCTCCAGCGAAATCGACGTGCGATGTCCCTGGATCGAGAACGAGCGCTTTTCGGGCCGCATTACGAAGCGTGGTCGGGGCCGGAGTCGTCGGCATCGTCGGCGAGATCACCGGATTGGCGTCGCGCTCCGTCGAGTTCGGACTGCGTTTTACGATGCTTGGCCTCGAACAGATTGCGCTCGGATTTCGCTTGTCCGTATTTCAGCCGGTTCTCTTGCGCGTCTTTTTCGCGAGTGGCGCGCTCGCGGGCT
>DATBRP010000188.1:0-12601 GCA_036560245.1 Hyphomicrobium sp. | reverse complement strand
CCGCCAGCGCTACTTGGTATTGAAATCGACTTTCGGCACCTTCTGCTCTTCGGCAGGAATGTCGAATGCCGCCATCTCCTTGGCTTGCGGATAAAGAGCCGTTTTCCACAAACGTCCGGGGAAGGTTGTGATCTCGGTGTTGTAGGCTTTCACGGCTTCGATGTAGTCGCGGCGCGCGATGGCGATGCGGTTCTCAGTGCCGGCGAGCTCGCTTTGGAGCGCGAGGAAGTTTTGGCCGGACTTGATATCGGGATAACGTTCGACGACGGCCATCAGTCTTCCGAGCGCGCCGCCAAGCGTTGCCTGCGCGTCCTGGAATTTCTTCATCGCCTCGGGATTGGTCAGGATGTCGGGTGGCAATTGAATGTTTGTCGCCTGCTTGCGCGCTTCCGTCACTTCGGTCAGCACCGTCTTTTCCTGATTGGCGAAGCCCTTCACGGACTCGACGAGATTGGGAATGAGATCGGTGCGGCGCTTGTATTGATTGAGCACCTCGCTCCACGCAGCCTTCGCCGACTGCTCGTACGTCGGAATGGTATTGATGCCGCAGCCCGCGGTTGCGAGTGCCGACACGATGACCGCAAAAAACGCGATCATGCGAACAAAGAAAGTTTTTGAAATTGCAGTCATGACGCGGATCGTCCCTCTGTTCTGACGCCTTGGGGTTCGGCGTACGCGCAGTGAGCTTCGCTTTAGCCGGCCTTGCAGCCTGCTATTTCCTATGAGGTTCTATTGCCACGTTCAAGTGACACCGCGAAATACTAGCCGTCTCTACAACACTTAATAGGTTTACCAAGCTTCGCTGCAAGACTTCGTCGGTGACTCGCATGCGCGTAAACTGAAGAAGGCCGGTAGATTTACTTGATCTTTCGGCCGGCGGTAGATTTCAGGTTCCCATCTGGAAGAATTTGTCTCGTTTTTTGCCGGTGTTTTCCGGGTCGATGCCGCCTGTTCGATTTCTGGTGAGGTCAGTAATGCGGAATTTCGTTCTGGCGGCGTGTTTCGCCGTCCCGTTCTCCTTCCTGGCGACAGGACCGACGTTGGCATTCGGCTGCGGCGGCCATGCTATCGAATGTTACGACAAGGTTCGGCTGCCGGACGTTTATGCGACGCGCACACGCTCAGTACTTCTCCGGCCCGCTTACCGCACGATCGTGCCGACGCCCCCGGTTGTCAGAAATTATGCCGTTCCGGTTGTGATGAGACCCGGACGCTGGCGTACGGTCGTTTCTGCTCCTGTCTACGGTATGCGACGCCAGCGCGTCCTCATTGCACCGGCGAGCAGAACTTATGAAGAGATCCCCGCCGTGACGCGACGCGTGGAAGAGACCGTCGTCGTGGCTCGCGGCGGTGTCCACTGGCGGCGTACGCGCGGGTTCTTCGGCCATGAAAAACTTTGCAAGGTTGCCGCTTCGCCGGTGACGCGAACGGTGGTGCGCGAGGTCGTGGTGTCACCGGCGCGGCGCGTCTCGCATTTCAGGCCGGCGGTGTACGATCGTGTCGAGCAGCCGGTCTTGCTACGCCCCGCAATGGCGGCGCGCGTCTACGAGCCGCCGGTTCATGGCTACTTCAATCGCTCCGTCGTCGTGCGTCCGGCAAGCGTCGTGGTCTTCGCGCATCCGCCCGTCGTCGGCATCACGCGCGAGAACGTCCTCGTCAGACCCGGTGGTTATGCGTGGGCGCGGTCGCGTCCTGGCTTTTTCGATCGGTGGTGAGAAGCCACGTCGCGTGCTTATGTCAAAGGCCGCATTTCCGATGCGGCCTTTTTATTGCGCGGGCGTTCGCGCTAAGTGGGCAGCTGGCCGTTCGGATTTTGATGGGCGGAAAGAAGCTGCTTCCAGTTCGATAGCGATACACCGAGGTGTATTGGGAATGCCGTGGCAAGGATAGGAATACTGAAGACCACGGCCACCATAATCGCGCATGCAAGCAACGCTCGCATGGACTGCATGATGTGCTTCAAGAAAGATGCACTCCTGTGTGACATCGGAGTGCTTTATGGCGATTGAGTATGGCGCCAGATAGGCGGCCTTGCGGCATAGACGGGAAAGTGCGGCGCGTTCGCACGCCGCACTTTTTAAATTATTACCACCAACGGCAGTAGCGGCGACCATGTCTCCACCAGCAACGGCGATGATGCCGATGCCAACCGCGCCGCCAGTAGACGTCCTGTGTTTGTGAGGCCTGCTTAGACAGCAAACTGAGCGTCTGAACATTATTTACGACGGTCGCGTTTGCGAAACTCGCGCAAAGCATCATCGCGGTAGCAGCGATGGCCACCCCCAATGTCGTCTTCATGCGTGCTCTCCTTGGTTGTCGGCGCCGCCCCGGCGCCTGCGCTAGTTATAGCGTTTGGCGCAATGGCAACTCTATACGTTTTCGTAAACTGAGAGCGTTTTGCGAGATATGGCGTCGATTTCGCTACGGTCCGGTTGGTGCGCGCAATATTTCTTCGCAATTCGCATATTGGCGAATTGCCTTTCACGCCTGTGGAGTGTCCTAGCGTCCGCGGACCCAATCGAGCGACTTACGCCCGCGGCAAAAATCGTGGTGATGCAAGTAATAGCAGCGGCCGCCGTCGTAATAGTCGTCGCTATAGAATGGATCACCGGCATAGGTGGAGAAGCCGAAGCGATATCCATATGGCGGACCGCGTCGCGAATAGCCTCTGTGGAGGTAAGCGTTGCGTTTGCGATTTACATGTCTGTGATGTCTGGCGACGTGAGCTTTATGTGCGCGATGTGATGTCTTGGTTTCAGCTGGCGTCTTAGCCTCGGGCTGTGTCGTGGTGCCGGCTGGAGTCGTTGTGGTGGCGGGTGCCGTGGTGTTAGCGGGTGTTGTCGTGTTGGCTGGCGTCGTGGGATTGGCAGGTGTCACGACGTTAGCAGGTGGCGTTGTGGCGGGCGGTGCCGTGGTATTGGCAGGTGTCTTGGTATCGGTCGGTGTCGTGGTGTCAGCCTGTGAAGCGAGCGTCGACAATGCCAATACCGCGCCCGCAAATACGAATGCGCTCATGGACTTTTTCATGTGCTGCCTCTGGTTGCGTTTCTCAGCCTGTCTCGCAACGGCGAGCGGCCGGTGGATACGATCATCGCTGTCTATTGCAGAATAGAGGTGACAGGCTCATCTCGCGCGAGAATGGCTCCGAACGGTTAAGTTCGGAGCCAAACCAAGGACCGCAATTGAAAGAAGCTACAGCTTAATAATCGCAGTAGCGGCGTCCGTGCCGCCAGTAGCAGTCGTAGCCGTAGGAATCGTCGTCGTAATAGCCGTCGTCGAAATAGATGCCCGGACCAAATCCGTAACCATACCATCTGCCGCCGCGCCAATGGCCGCCATGACCGTGGCCACCATGCCAACCACCGTGGCCGCCGAAATTGCGCGCCATGCGGGCACCGGCGAAATTGCCACCGTGGGAGAAGCCTCCGCTCCGGCCACCGCCGAAATTACCGCCGTGGGAGAAGCCTCCACCATGACCGCCGCCGAAGCCACCGCCACCGCCGCCTCCGCCGTGCGGACCGGCCTCGGCCGCTGGAACGAAGGCCGCTAAAGACAAAGCTGCGCCTAGCGCAGCCAATGCGCTTACATATTTTTTCATCAGAACCTCGCGTGTGTTTTTTTGGCTAAGCGTCGTTGCTCGGCCTTCGCTCAAAGGCAGCGATCGATCGCTGAACCGACCCATGCGTGGGCAACGCACCTTGCCGCGGAAGGTTGCCCTGGGGCGGGCTTACCGATTTGTGATGCAACTGGGGGGTAAGGCCGAATTTAAGGGGCTGGTCCCGAAAGGCCGGCTCTATAGCCGCGACCGGAAGGCACGTGGACCAAGCTGACGCAGACCGTTGTGCGTCCGCGTGTCCAGGCCCGACTTTCGTGGATTATGATTTTCGGAACAGGGTGGGGTGGCCCTGAATGTCTGGAGCGGGCGAAGGGATTCGAACCCTCGACCCCGACCTTGGCAAGGTCGTGCTCTACCCCTGAGCTACACCCGCGATTCCATGACTATCAGCGTCTTGCGGCGCCGAGAGACACGCCTTATGGCGCATGTGCCAACCCAATGCAAGGGCCCGATTACGGGCGGCTATGAGGTCGCAGGACCAGCCGTTTATATGCCGCCGCGCGTTCTACGCCGCTAGGAAAGAGTGCTCCGAAATGCCGCTCAGTCGCGCTCAATTGCTGGCTCATCTCGACGAGCTTGGGATCGAAACCAAAACCGTCGAACATCCTCCGGCCTTCACGGTGGCGCAAAGCCGTACGATCGAGATTCCGCTGGCTGGCGCTCATACCAAGAATTTGTTTCTGAAGGACGATAAGGGTACGCTTGTTCTCGTCATCGCGAAAAGTACGACCACTGTCGATCTCAAGTCTCTTGCCAAGCGCCTAGGCGCAGGCCGCTTTTCGTTCGGAAAGCCCGAATTGTTGATGAGCACACTCGGTATAACGCCGGGTTCCGTCACGGCATTTGCCGTCGTAAACGATGCGGCACGCCGTGTTAAAGTGGTAATCGATCAAGCGCTGATGGCAGAAGATAGCGTGAACTGTCACCCACTCGAAAACACCGCAACGACCAACATTGCGCGCGACGATCTTTTGCGGTTCATTCGTTCCACCGGCCATGACCCCCGCATTATGGCACTGACCGCCGTTGAAATTCCGGCGGCGAGGAGATGAGATCTATGGAATTCGGTATGAAGAACCCAGGCCCGGCGGCAGCCGGCGCCGCCGACATCATTAAGGATGCGACTTCGGCATCGTTCAAGGCCGATGTGCTCGAAGCCTCGCAGTCGGTACCGGTGATCGTCGATTTCTGGGCGGTTTGGTGCGGCCCCTGCAAGCAGTTGACGCCGCTGATCGAGAAGATCGTGCGCAGCTATAGCGGCAAGGTTCGTCTCGTGAAGGTCAACGTCGACGAGAATCAGGCCATCGCCGCGCAACTTCGCGTGCAATCGTTGCCGACGGTTCTTGCGTTCCGCGATGGCCAGCCGATCGATGGATTTGTCGGCGTGCAGCCTGAGAGCGCCGTCAAGGCTTTCGTCGATCGTTTGATCGCCGATGATGCCGAGGTTGGACTTGGGGAGCTTTTGAAGACAGCAGAAGATTTGATGGAGCAGGGCGATCTGCAAGGCGCGGCCGAAGTTTTCGCGACCGTTCTGCAAGAGGATCGGACCAATGCCGAGGCCTTGGCGGGGCTCGCTTCCTGCTACTTGAAAAGCGGTGACACAACGCGCGCCAAACAAACGCTCGCACTCGTTCCGCCGGACAAGCAAAACATCGCTGCGGTGAGGAGTGTCGAGGCGGCCGTCCTGCTTGCCGAAAAAGGCTCCAACACGGGTGATCTATCCGCGCTGCAGAAGCGCCTTAGCGACAATCCTAAAGATCATCAGGCGCGGTTCGATCTGGCCGTCGGTCTCGCGGCAAGCGGGAACAGGGGAGAAGCTCTTGATCTTCTGCTTGATCTCGTCAGGATAGACAGCAAATGGAACGAGGAAGCCGCACGCAAGCAGCTCCTGCAATTTTTCGATGCGTGGGGACCGAAAGAGCCACTGGTGGGAGAGGGGCGCCGAAAGCTCTCATCGATCCTATTCAGCTGAGTTTGCGACTGTACGGCGGAGATGATTTGAATTGACTCTTACGGATCGCTACCAGCGCCCGGCCGACTTGCCGGCCAGAATTCCAGTTTTCCCGTTGCGCGGCGCCATCCTGCTGCCGCGCGCGACCTTGCCGCTCAACATCTTCGAGCCCCGCTATCTGGACATGATTGAAGACGTCATGTCGGGGGCGCGCGTCATCGGCATTCTGCAACCTAGAATCTCCGGAGACGACGAGGAGAGCCCGATCGAGAAATCCGCAGGGTTGCGGTCGGTCGGCTGCGCGGGGCGTGTGACCTCCTATCAGGAACTCGACGATGGGCGATTGATCATCACTTTGACCGGCATCACCCGATTCGAATGCGTCGGCGAAACCGAGACCGACACGCCCTACCGCGTCATGAGCGTCAGCTACGACAGGTTCGCAAGCGATCTGACGGAAGGGTTGGGCGAGGAGCTCGTCGACCGGCAGAATTTGCTTCGCGTGCTCAAGACGTATCTCGAAGTCAATCGCTTGAAGACCGATTGGTCCACGATCCAGCGGGCCTCGAATGAATTTCTCATCAACGCCTTGTCGGTGATGTGTCCCTATGGGCCGGAAGAGAAGCAGGCTTTGCTCGAAGCAAAGGATTTGCGGTCGCGCGCCGAAGTTCTCGTTGCGCTCGCTGAGATCGATCTGGCTTCGAACGGCAGCAGCGGCACGACATTGCAATAGCCTTGTGACGCAGAAGCGCGGGAGTGCAGGCGCGTGACCACAGAAAACCCGGAAGTCCCAGGCGAGCCAACGACCGCCGTCGATCCAAAACTGCTTGAACTGCTCGTTTGCCCGTTGACGAAGACACGGTTGATCTACGACGCGGCGGCCAGTGAACTCATCAGCATCGCGGCCGGGCTCGCTTTTCCAATACGCAACGGCGTTCCGCTGATGATCGAAGATGCGGCTCGGCCCCTCACGGATGACGATTTGAAACGCCGCTAGTCTGCGCGCGCTCATCGAGTGTCGGCAGGATTTGAGAACTATTATAATTTCAAAAGCAATTGGTCACAAAGTTAGGACGTTTTGGCGCCTTAACCACTTCTCTTTAGACTCCGTCAAACATCACAGACGACTGTCGCCGACATTGTCAGGGGTCGACGGCTTTGTTTCAGAAATCGTTTCATGCGCAATCTGTCGTGTCCGGCGCTGCGGCGCGGACTGCATCTGCGCAGCGCCGGCAATTACTCAAGACTTGGTATTGGATCGCGCGGGCAGCGACGTTGCTGGGTCTGGTTCTGGCAGTCGGCGGTATCGCCTTCGGGGCGCGGGCATTCGATTTCAATACGCTGAGCATCGTCATTGGTATCGGGCTCTTGGCGCTTGGCGCGTTCTACAGTTTTCCGCAGTCGCGTCGCATTGAACGTGCGATCGTGCGTGGCCTCAGATCCGGCGGCCGCGTCGAAGCCACGAAGCTCGAAGAGATCAAGGACGCGCATTGGGAACTTGCCGACCGCGCCTCTCACTATCGCGAGCTTCTTGACGCGCAGCAGGATTTCGTCGTGCGTCGTTCGTTCGACGGTCACCTCGTTTTTGCCAATAGCGCATTTTGCGATGCGTTCGACGTCGGATGCGACGACATACTCGGCTCGATATTCCAGCCTCCCGTCATTCTTGAAGAATCGGAGACAGAGCTATCGTCACGCGGCCGTCGCGTCGTGCAGTTGCTGCGTACGCGGAAGGGAAAGCGCTGGATCGCCTGGGACGTATGTGAGGTCAAGAACGACCACGGCGAAACGGAGATTCAAAGCGTCGGGCGCGACGTCACGGTCGAGCGCGCGATTGCGAGTGAACTCAAGAACGCGCGCGATCAGGCGGAAGCCGCCAGTCGAGCCAAGTCACGTTTTCTCGCGGCCATGAGCCACGAGATACGCACGCCGATGAACGGAATCCTCGGCATGATCAGCCTCATGCGAGATACGCCGCTCGATGGCGAGCAGCGGGCGTGCGTGGGCATTGTCGAAGATTCGGCCCGCGCTCTTCTTGTTCTGATCGACGATATTCTCGATTTCTCGAAGATCGAAGCCGGGAAGCTCGACCTTGCCGATAAAGTCTTCTCGCTCAAGAGCTGCATTGCTCAAGCATCCCAGCTCCTGGCGCCGGAAGCCGCCGCCAAGCGGCTGACGTTCGCTTCGACGATCGACGACGGCGTTCCGGATTGGGTGCACGGCGATGAAATGCGCGTGCGCCAGATCGTGCTCAATCTGCTGTCGAATGCCGTGAAGTTCACGGATAAAGGCGGGGTTGCGGTCCGCGTTTCCATGGCGGAAGAGCAGCACACAGCTGCCGGGACGGCCAAAATCGCAATCAAGGTTACAGATACCGGCGTCGGATTTTCACCCGAGTTCATGCTCCGCCTGTTCACCGAATTCGAGCAGAGCGAAACGTCGCCGAGCCGTCACCCCGGCGGTACCGGACTCGGACTTGCGATCTCGAAGCGGCTTGCCCACGCGATGGGCGGCGACATCATCGCCGATGCCAGCCTCGAAAGAGGCGCCTCGTTCACTGCGGTGTTGAATTTCGAAGTCGCGGACGGCGCTGCTAAGGAAAAGCCTTTGTCCGACTTGGCGACGGCTCGAAGCGTTGTGGGCTCGGCAGGTGTCGAGTGCCGTCGCCATGTTGCATCAGGATTCAACGTTCTCATCGCCGAGGACAATCGCATCAATGCGCTCCTTGCGCGCAAAATCGTGGAGCGTGCCGGCGGAAGAGCGACAATTGTCGACGACGGCCGTCTGGCGATTGCCGCAGTCTGGGAGACGATGCGGCATCGGCAACCGGCCTTCGATCTCATTCTGATGGACGTCATGATGCCGGGCGTCGACGGGTTGATGGCGGCGAAGTCGATCAAGGAACTTTTCAGAGAGCGTCAGCAATCGGGGCTTGTCTGTCCGCCGATCATTGCGCTGACCGCCAACGCCTTCCCGGAGGATCGTGAGCGATGCTGCGCGGTGGGCATGGACGACTATTTGGCGAAACCGTTCGAGGCGCAGCAACTCCACGACGTGCTGTTGCGCTGGGTGCCGGAGCGGGCTGAGAAAACCCCGCCTGCGGCGTAAACGGCGCGGAATAATTGGACGCATCTCAGTTTGGATTTTCATCCCACCGGGAAAACGATACTCCCGATCAGTTCGCGGATGAGAGTTTCATGATAACGAGGCCCATTACGATCAGTGCACCCCCAAAGACGCGCATCACGGTGACCGGTTCGTTCAGGACCACAATTCCTACCAGGAACGCCCCAACCGCGCCGATGCCGGTCCAGACCATGTAGGCTGTGCTGAGCGGCAATGTCTTCATCGCCATCGAGAGAAGGCCGAAGCTGGCGAGCATCGTAACGATGGTCAGGACGGTCGGCGCAAGGCGTGTAAAGCCGTGCGACTGCTTCATGTAGAAGGCCCAGACGACCTCAAGCAGACCGGCGGCGAACAACAGAATCCAGGCCAACAACCAGCCCTCCTTCAAAGGGCCGGGCCGTCCCGGTCGTTACTGCCAATGTTGGGAGAGGACGTGGCCTCGCTTGGTCTGCCTAACAGCTTCGACCGATGGACACAAGCGATGGGCTAGGTATGTGAACTACGGGCGATTGTTGGAATTCCGGAACTCGGGTTCCTATCGGGAAAGCACCGAATAATCTCAAAACTGTCACGGAATCATGCTAGCCCCGCAGTGGTACGATTGGGCGAGGATGGTTCAACCATGTGGCAGGCGATTGCGGACCGCGGCAGGCGGCGCGCTGGATTGCCGGTCAAGTTTCCCGCAGGGCCGGCAGCGCTCGAAGCGTTGAAGCTCCCGTCGCGGCACCTCAAAGTATTTTCCCGCAAAATTGAACCGAAAATCTACGGCCGGGTCGGCAATCTCGAAGTTCGGTTGGCGCGGACCTGGTCGGAGATCAAGCTGGCTCAGCGGCTGCGCTATCAGGTCTTTTATGAAGAGATGTCGGCGACGCCGACGCGGCTCGCGCAATTTCGCCGCCGCGATGAGGACGCCTACGATGCCATCTGCGATCATCTGCTGGTCGTCGATCTCGATCAGACGAAGCCGATGCGCAGCGGCCGTCCTGAGCGGCCGAAAGTTGTCGGCACCTATCGCATTCTGCGTCAGGACGTCGCCGAGCGCGGGCCCGGTTTCTATTCCGCAAGCGAATACGATATCGCGGGGCTGTTGAAGACGAAATCACGAACTCACCGCTTCATGGAACTGGGGCGGTCGTGCGTGCTCTCGCCCTATCGCAGCAAGCGTTCGGTCGAGCTTCTTTGGCACGGGCTCTGGACCTACGTGCGCGAAAACAGCATCGACGTCATGATCGGGTGCGCAAGTTTCGAGGGCATCGATCTTGACGAGCACAAAATGGCTCTAAGCTATTTGCATCATCGCGGCCTCGCACCGGCGGAGTGGCGTTGCCGCGCTCGCGATGATCTCTATGTCTCGATGGACCGCATGCCGTTGAGCGCCATCGATGCCAAGACCGCACTGAAAGGGATGCCGCCGCTGATCAAGGCGTATCTTCGGCTCGGCGCTTACGTCGGGGACGGTGCGGTGATCGATCGTCAGTTCGGCACGACGGACGTGCTCATTATCATGCCGGTCGAGAACATCGATCCACGCTATTTCGAACATTACGGCACGCGGGACGAGACCAAGAGCCGGATCTCCGCCGACGCCTGATAGCGCGCGGCTGCGTTATTTGCTGGCCGAAGCGTAAATCGGCAACACGGACAATAAGCCGATAAAATTGCGACGGGATGCGCCATCGGCGCTCAGGTCGCTCTTGTGCCCGAAGTCAACGCAATCGCATCAGGGGATAAGCGCCAGTCCGCCCGGTTGCGGGAGGCGTGGCAGCAACCTATGCATAGCCCGGCTTTGGTCGGGATATGGTCATTTCGTCCGGACTGAGCCGGTGGGGCGAAACGAGACGATTTTCCTGATGTCGAAGCACGATGCACAGCGCAGAGCCAGGCACGCCGGCGCGGCCATTGCGCCGGCCGACGTAGCGTCGGACGCCGGCGTTGAGCGCTCGCCTGTTTCGGACGCGACGCCGTCGATGGCGCAATATCTCGAAATCAAGGCGGCGAATCCGAACAGCCTGCTCTGGTATCGCATGGGTGATTTTTACGAGCTGTTCTTCGAGGATGCCGTCGCCGCTTCGGCGGCTTTGTCCATCGTGCTGACCAAGCGCGGCAAGCACCAGGGTCAGGACATCCCGATGTGCGGCGTGCCGGTGCATCGGGCGGACGAATATCTGCAGCGGCTCATCCGGCAAGGGTATCGCGTCGCCGTTTGCGAGCAGCTCGAGGATCCGGCGGAAGCTAGAAAGCGCGGCGCGAAAGCTGTCGTCAAACGCGATGTCGTGCGCCTTGTCACACCGGGCACGCTGACGGAGGAAGCGCTTCTCGACGCGAAGTCGCGCAATTATCTGACGGCCGTCTATTGCGAGACGCCGCACGAAATCGGAACGACGGCCGCCGAGGCCCGCCTGGCGCTGGCGTCGCTCGATATTTCGACCGGCGAGTTCGAGGTCGCGGATGTTTCCGGCCTTGATCTTACGGGCGAGCTGATCCGCCTGGGGCCGAGCGAAGTGCTGGCGTCCGACAGTCTGCTGGCGGATCAGACGTTCGTCAGGACGGTCGAATATGCGGGTGGCAAGGCGACGCCTATTCCGTCGGCCTATTTCAATTCAGCGTCGGGCGTGCGCGATCTTAAAGCGTGCCTCGGTGTTGCGGACCTTTCCGGCTTCGGTGGGTTTTCCGCCGCCGAACTGGCAGCCATCGGTGCGGTGTTGAAATACGTCGACCTGACGCAAGTGGGCCGCAAGCCGCTCATCAATCCACCGCGAAAGGCGGGCAGCGCGCGGCTTTTCATCGACGCGGCAAGTCGCGCAAGCCTGGAGCTCGTCAAGGCTGCTTCGGGTGAAAAATCTTCGACGTTGCTTGCTGCCGTGGATCGCACCGTTACGGGCGCCGGCGCGCGCGAGCTGCAGGCGCGGCTGTCGAGCCCGCTGACCGACCCAGCGGCGATCGAGGCAAGACTCGATGCCGTAAGCTATCTGCTGAACAATCGCCGGCTGATGGACGACCTACGCGGGGCGCTTCGCTCATCGCCGGATTTGGCGCGGGCTCTGCCGCGTCTCGGCTTCGGGCGCGGGGGTCCGCGCGATCTCGCCGCCGTGCGCGATGCAATCGGCGTTGCGCGCCGTGCCGCGGCGTTACTCGGGGACTCGTCGCGTCCGCTGGGACTTCCGGTCGAGCTCCGTTCCGTATGCGAGCGCCTCGCGGCGGTCCCTGCCAGTTTGGCCCAGTCGCTCGATACGGCGCTCGTCGACGAGCCGCCGCTGCTGCGTCGGGACGGCGGCTTTGTCAGAGCAAGTTTTAATTCCGATCTCGATGCGGCGCGGGCGATGCGCGACGACAGCCGCAAGGTGATGGCCGAGCACGAAGCGCGCTATATCGAAGAGACCGGAATCAAGACGCTCCGCGTTCGCCATAATAACATCCTCGGATTCTTCATCGAGGTGACGCAGCTCAACGCCAAGCCTCTGCTGTCGCCGCCCTTGAGCGAACGGTTTCGACATCGCCAGACAATGGCGAACGCCGTGCGCTTCGTGACGTCGGAGCTTCTGGAAACGGAAGGCCTGATCGCGTCGGCCAGTGAGCGTGCGCTCAATCTCGAGCAAGAAATTTTTGTCGATCTGGCGGAGAGTATCGCTGCGGCGGCGGTCGCGCTCGGTGCCGCAGCAGCGGCACTTGCGGAACTCGACGTTTTTGCATCGTTGGCGCATATCGCGCTCGAACAGGGGTATGTGCGTCCGGTTATCGACAATAGCCTGACGTTTGAAATTCGTGGTGGGCGGCATCCGGTCGTACAGCAGGCGTTGGCCAAGAACGGTGAAGCACAGTTCATCGAGAACGATTGCGTTCTCGGCAAGGATGGAAGCGAAGCGCCGGCTGGTTTCGAGCGGCCGCCCGAGGCGCGCATCTGGCTCGTG
>DATBRP010000187.1:0-7425 GCA_036560245.1 Hyphomicrobium sp. | reverse complement strand
GATCGACGCGTTTCGCGCGTGGAGGGAAGCGCGGAGCACCTTCAACGACCAAGTCGATGCCTATTGGGACGCGGTCGAGGCAAAACGCCGGGATCGCCGCAAGAAGCGCGCCGCCAAGGCTCCGTTTGACAGAGGCGATTACGTAATGAGCTTTCCCCCGAAGTACACGGGGCCGAAGCTTCCGGCGACGCTCGCCAAGAAGTACGACGATTTCCTCGAGGCACAGAGAAAAGAAAACCCGAATCCGCCGAAAGAGCTGGCGACCATCGCCGATTATCTCGACGCCGCGAAGCGCGTCTACAACTTCGTCCCCGAACGGGTGAGCGAAAAGGAGTTCAAGCTCCGCTACGCTCAGGAAGCGAAGGCGCTGGGATTAT
Organism: Hyphomicrobium sp.; assembly: GCA_036560245.1. Lineage (GTDB taxonomy): Bacteria > Pseudomonadota > Alphaproteobacteria > Rhizobiales > Hyphomicrobiaceae > Hyphomicrobium_B. The sequence continues at coordinate 7,048 of DATBRP010000187.1, read as the reverse complement.
CGAAAGAGCAGGTTGTGCGGGTCTACGCGCTCGAAACGGGCGGCGTCGGCACATACGACATGCAGGCGGGCATTCATCCGCTCAAGAAGACCGGGCGCGCCATTTCGAGCGCGCTGGGCTATGCTCAGCTTCTCGACGCCAATTCCGTCAACGAACTCGCGCGCAGCGGCGCCACGTTCATCGCTCACCTTAATCGAAAACTTCACGATCCGAACAACTCGCCGGCGCGAACGGCGGCGCTCAAGCACAAGTTGGCGGTCCTGAAGCGAATGTATGCCAACGTCAAGCGCCTGCCGTTTGAATGGCATATCCAGCAGGCCTACGCGAAGACCGACAAAGGCATGGGCATCCATACGCTCAACATCGATGGCGATATCGGCCCGATGCTGCAGGCCATGAAGCTTAAGACGCTGAAGGACACGGCGGAGAAGCAGAACCGGCCGACTCTATCCGGCGCCGAACTCGAACTGATGAATCTCGCGGGTCCGATGACAGGTCTCGAGATGCTGCAGGAACCGGGCTCGGCCGCGCCGACGTCGAATTTCTTCGCCCGGCACGCCTACTACGTGAACAAGATGGTCATCGGTCTGACCGGATCACAATTGCAGGCCGAACTGGATCGGCGCATGACACAGGCGATCCTGAAACCGGGGTGCCAGGAATTCGCCGAGGCCTTCGACAGCGTTTCCGGCCGGCGCAGAGCCGATGAACAATGAGCGCGCACTTGCGCACGCGCCTGACGGTTCCTCGCGCTAGACGTTGATCGTCTCACGCGCCAACGGCGGATAATCGATGTAGCCCTTCGGACCCTGAGCATAGAAGGTCGCCGGATCGGGAGTGTTGAACGGCCCGCCGTGTTTGATACGCGCCGGCAAATCGGGGTTGGCGATGAAGAGCTTGCCGAACGACACCGCATCTGCGTCGCCAGACTCGATGACTGCTTCGGCCGTCTCTACAGTGAATGCCTCGTTGGCAATCAGAACGCCGCCGAACATCCGTTTCAGTTGCGGACTGATCCAATCTGGCCCTTGGCGCTCGCGCGTAAAAAGGAATGCAAGTTTCCGCCGCCCCATCTGTTCGGCGACGTATCCGAACGTTGCGAGCGGATCGCTGTCGCCCATCGTGTGAGAATCGCCGCGCGGCGCCAAGTGAAGCCCGACGCGGTCTGCACCCCAGACCTCGATGCACGCGTCGACGACTTCGAGCATCAACCGGGCGCGGTTTTCGATTGATCCGCCATAGGCATCGCTGCGAAGATTCGTACTGTCCTGCAGGAATTGGTCGAGGAGATAACCGTTGGCGCCGTGGACTTCGACGCCGTCGAACCCTGCGCGCTTGGCGTTCTCGGCGCCGCGGCGATATTCGGCAACGATGCCGGGAATTTCGTTGAGATCGAGCGCGCGCGGCACAACGTAGTCGCGCATCGGGCGCATCAGGCTGACATGCCCTTTGGGAGCGGTGGCGCTGGGTGCGACCGGGAGTGCACCTCCAAGATAGTCGGGATGCGAGACGCGTCCGACATGCCAGAGTTGCAGCAGGATGGTCCCACCTGCCGCGTGCACGGCTTCCGTGATGCGCTTCCAGCCCGCGACTTGTTCCTCCGACCAGATGCCCGGAGTATCGGGATAGCCGACACCCATGGCCGACACCGACGTCGCCTCCGACAACATCAGCCCGGCGGACGCCCGCTGGACATAGTACTCGCGCATCAAATCATTCGGCACGCGTCCGGCGCTCGAACGGCAGCGCGTCAGCGGAGCCAGCACGATGCGGTTGGGAAGCGTGAATGCTCCGGCGCGAAGCGGATCAAAAAGCGAGGTCATGGAACTTCCCAAAGCTGTGTGCCAAACCGTGTGAATGTCGCGACGGTGGTGTTAGCCGATAGTCCAACGGTGAAGGATTTGATGTGGCATGCCCGAACCACGGGGCAAGTGCGGCGATGCATCGCCGCGGAGCGTCACATTGTCAACCGCGAGACCTTCGTGTCCTACCTCGCCGCATCCTTAACGCTAAGCGGCTGCGGGTGCCTCCACGTCCTCGGTATGCGTGAGAGGCGCCGACGCGGCAACGAGGTTCTGCGGCTGATACGTGATCTCGCGCACCGTCTTGATGCGCGCTTCGCGAACCTCCTGGCCGAGGCGCGCCAGCGCGCTCTCATGGATCGCTTCGTTCAGGGAGATCAGCCCAGCCTTAAGCTTTCCCGTTCGCCAGCTTCGGAACCACCTGCGGCGCCCCGGTGAGATGGCGTCGAGGTCTTGTCGGATCAGACGCACGAATGGCACCAGTCGGGAAAAGGCGTAGACCCACCCCGTTGCTGAAAAGTGCTGCAGGCCGAATGGATCGGGTTTGGCTGCTTCTTTCAGCTTATCGATGTCGATCGCAAGACCGGTCGTGGCGGCGGCGCGCTCGGCCATCCAGAGCAGCGCGATGTCTGACAGCTCCGTTTCCGGCCAACCACCGCCGACGTCGGCATGCGTGCCTGCGAACCACCTCTGTTCGACGTGTTGATGCGAAGCGAGCGTCGTGCCTTCGGGCAGCGTGAAAAGAGTCGGACGGAAAGGGCCGCGTTGCTCGTCGATGGCAAGCGCGTGCAGAGCGACATCGATGGTGTCGTGTAGCCGCGTATCGTGAAACGCCAGCCGCCGGCTGATCCGCGCCGCGCCGTTCAGCGGATTGCCGATATTGCCGACAGTATCCCAAGCGCCGATGCAACGAATGCGAACGGGATAGTGACAAGCAGCGCTCAGGCGGGCGAGGGCATCGACATCGCGCCGGTGGTCGGACTGCCGATAGAGCTTCCAGGCCTTCTCGAAGGAGAAGTCGCCATCTTTTTTGGCAATGCCGAATAGCGTCACGAAGCTCGCGAGGCTGCGCGCTTCGAAGGCGCCACGCGAAAAACCGAAAAGATAAATTTCGTCACCCGGCTCGTAGCTATCGCAAAGAAATTGGTAGCCGAGTTTGATGCGCGCGCCGACTTCGAGTCCCACCGCACCTCTCAGGAAGACGAACCTTTGACCTTCCGTCGTCGCGACGCCGGCGATGTAGCGCACGAGCTGACGGACGCCGCGGCCGTCTCTTGGCGGTATGGCGCTGTGGAGTTTGGCAACATTGGTAAGAGGCGACGCGTCATCCTCGTCGTTCCACGTGCCGTCGAGTGAGCAGACGAGACGTTTCATCCTGCTGCCTTCCCCCAGAAGGCCGTTGAGGCGCACGCGATACGACAAGGGGTACGCATGCCCTTGGTTCACCGGCCCAGTTCATTGGGACGGAGATGAGCTATTCTTATGGCGAGGTTATACGGGTCCGCCCCGAGGGGTCCAGAATAGGGTGATCGGGAGCCGAATGGCGCGGCTCGCGGCTGGCCGAACGGCCACAATGGGTCGGGCGGATATTCCGGATACTAGGGCCACTTCACGACGGGCGGCATCGACGACAGGATGCTTTCGACGTTGCCGCCGGTTTTGAGACCGAACATCGTTCCCCTATCGTAGAGCAGATTATATTCGACGTAACGGCCGCGGCGGATGAGCTGTTCCTCACGCTGGGCCTCGGAATAGGGCATCGTATAGTTTCCGCGCACCAGCATCGGATAGACGCCGAGATACGACGTGCCGACGTTCTGGGTGAAGGCGAAAGCCGCATCCCAACCGCCGTCCGCGTCCGATGGCGTCAGATAATCGTAGAAAATTCCGCCGACGCCGCGCGTCTCGTTCCGATGCGGCAGGAAAAAGTATTCGTCGCACCACGCTTTGTATTTCACGTAATCGGCTATCGGGTGCGCCGCGCAGGCCCCGTACATGGCCGCGTGGAAGGCAAGCGTATCGGCGTCCGATTGCGTCCGTCGCGCGTCGAGCACCGGCGTCAGGTCGGCCCCGCCACCGAACCACCACTTGCTGGTGACGATCATGCGCGTATTCATGTGAACGGCCGGCACATTCGGATTGCGCGGATGCGCAATGAGCGAAATGCCGGACGCCCAGAAATTGGGAGTTTCCTCCGCGCCGGGGATTTGCTTGCGGAACTCCGGGGCAAATTCGCCGTAGACGGTCGACGTATGGACCCCGACCTTTTCAAAGACGCGGCCGTGCATCATGCTCATGACGCCGCCGCCCCCCTCGCTGCCGGCGTGATCCGTGCGCGTCCAGGGTTTCGCCTCGAAGTGGCCCGGCGCATCGCCGCCATGCGGCGCTGTCTCGGGCAAGCCAGCCTCGAGCTTTTCGAATGCGGTGACGAGGTCGTCGCGAAGCCGCTCGAACCAGGCGCGCGCCTGTGCCTTTTTAGACTCGAGATGTAAATCCGGTGCGTTCATCGATTATTCTGCATCTTGTCTTGTTTTTGACGGAAAGGACCCTTAGCGCTAACCGGCATCCAGGATCAACATCGGTCGCCGTCGTCAGCCGGATTTCCGCGCTACGATCAGGCGCCGCTTTTTGCTTGCGATAACCATTATGCTTCGCCGCCTCGTAAATTGGGGGGAAACCCGCATCAAGCCGTTTGCCGAGCGCGACATCTCGCGCCCGCCTGACGAGCTATGGGCATTTTACTGGTTCTTCATCAAGCCGCTTTGGCCGTTTTTCCTCATGCTGCTGATCGCGGGCTGCCTCGGCTCGTCGATCGAAGTGGCCTTGATGGGCTTCGTCGGCACGATTGTCGATAAGATGCGCACGCACGGCGATCCGGCAACGTTCGTCTCGACATATGCCACGATGCTGGCGCTGATGGCCTTCGTCGCGCTTATTCTTCGGCCAATCGTGTCGACGGCACATGATTTCATCAAGAACCAGATAATTTCGGCGGGCTGCACATCACGCATCCGCTGGCAGACGCATCGTTATGTGCTGCGCCAGAGCCTCGGCTTCTTTCAGAACGATTTCGCGGGGCGCGTCGCCAACAAGATCATGCAGACCGGCACGTCGCTTCGAGAAAGCGTCGTCCAGCTCATCGATGCGCTCTGGTACGCGAGTGTGCAGTTCGTCGGCTCGGCTCTGCTCTTTGCAGCATCCGACTGGCGATTGACTGTGCCGCTCGTGATCTGGCTCGCAGCGTATATCGTCGTGCTGCGATATTTCGTGCCGCGCATCAAGGAGCGGTCGACGGAGTCGTCGGAAGCGCGTTCGATGCTCGTCGGCCGCATTGTCGATAGCTACACGAACATCATGACCGTCAAGCTCTTCGCCCACGCCGAGCGCGAGGACACTTACGCGCGCGAAGCCCTGACCGAGCAGATGCAGAAATGGCAGGCATCCCTCCGGCTGATCACCGGCATGGAATTCGTGCTCTACGCATTGAACGGCGTCCTTCTCGTCGCGACGACGGGCACTGCGATCTGGCTTTGGACCGGCTCGCACGTCTCGATCGGAGATATCGCTGTTGTGAGCGGTCTCGTCATCCGTATCGTTACGATGTCAGGCTGGGTGATGTGGACGATCGCCGACGTTTTCGAAAACATCGGCGTGGTGCACGAAGGCATGGAGACCATCTCGCGGCCGAATCTGCTGCAGGATAACTCCGGCGCGAAACCGCTGGTCGTGCCGCGTGGCGAGATCCGCTTCGACCACATTCACTTCCACTACGGCGCCGGACGCGCCGCCTCGACGGATGCGCCCCCGCGCGTCATCGAGGACTTGTCGCTTGTCGTCCGTCCGGGCGAGAAAGTCGGGCTGGTCGGCCGCTCGGGCGCCGGCAAGTCGACGCTCGTCAACCTTTTGCTGCGCTTCTACGATCTCGAAGGCGGTCGCATTCTGATCGACGGCCAGGATATCGCGCACGTGCTGCAGGACAGTCTCAGAGCCGAGATCGGCATGGTAACGCAGGACACGTCGCTCCTGCACCGTTCGGTTCGCGACAATGTCCTTTATGGACGTCCGAACGCGAGCGATGCGGAAGTGATCGCTGCGGCGCGGCAGGCGGAAGCCCACGACTTCATCCTGAACCTCGAAGACTTGAAGGGCCGCAAGGCCTACGACGCTCACGTCGGCGAGCGCGGCGTCAAGCTGTCGGGCGGCCAGCGCCAGCGCATCGCTATCGCACGCGTGCTGCTGAAGAACGCGCCGATCCTCATTCTCGACGAGGCAACCAGCGCACTCGACTCGGAAGTGGAGTCGGAAATTCAGTCGAGTCTCGAAACGTTGATGCGCGGCAAGACGGTCATTGCGATTGCGCATCGGCTCTCGACGATCGCGGCGATGGATCGGCTCGTCGTCATGGAAGAGGGCCGCATCGTCGAGGAAGGCACGCACGGCGAGCTCTTGCTGCGCGGTGGGCTTTACTCTCAGCTCTGGGACCGTCAGTCCGGCGGCTTCCTGGCGCAAGAGGCGGCGGAATAGGTGTAATAAGCTACCTGCCGTCGCGAGGCCCATTGGCGAGTGATGGCGATTTGCGTCCCGCAAGGGTCAAAAGCTCAGTCAACGCGTGGCGCAAATTGAAAAAGCGCGGCACGTCGTTTCGATACGCGATGTAATCGTGCCCATAGCGGGCTTCGAGCCAAGGCTCCTCCGCAATCGCCATCAGCGCATAGACGATGACGAGCGCGGCCGCGAGCGGCGTGGCATCCCATGCGTCAGCTGCAAGGCCGAGGGCGGAGAACGCCACCATGGCAGTCGCGTATTGCGGATTACGCGTCCAGCGATAGACGCCGCCCGTCGCAAGCCCGCTCGCCTGGCAGTACGTCGCTTTACGGCCCAGCGACCAGAGTGTGTAGAGATACGCTGCGAACGAACCGACCGAGACCGCCGCGAGACCGTCTTGGACCAGAGTCAAGGTGCCCTTCGTGGCTGGACAGAAAAAGAACCGTTCGATCCCCAGCACGAGAACGACGACGTTCAGCGTACGAAAAAGCGTCCAGAACGCGAAGCTCTTGAGCGAACCGACGGGCGGTGCAGGCCATATCCGCCACGTGCTGCTATCTTGTCGTGCAGCGATGCCGGCGAACAAGCCGGCGATGAGAAGGAATGCCGAAACGATTCCGGCAACTGTCAGATACGTGTCGAACGGCATGCGTCGCTGAGGCCCCCTCAGGAAGACGATTCCCGAGACGTGCAGCATTCAC
>DATBRP010000186.1:0-1904 GCA_036560245.1 Hyphomicrobium sp. | reverse complement strand
GGAACGCTGCTCGCAGGCGTCGACCATCTGCGTCACACGCACGATTTATCGCGTAATGCCTTCGCCCGTGGCGAGCCCGAACATGGCGTCGAGCTTGCCGACGATCTCGAGCGCCTCGTCGCGTTGCACGACGCTTCGACGATCGCTGCCGTCATCGTCGAACCGGTTGCCTGCTCGACCGGCGTGCTTATCCCGCCGAAAGGATACCTGAAGCGCCTCGAAGCGATCTGCAAGAAACACGATATTCTGCTCATCGCCGACGAAGTCATTACGGCCTTCGGCCGGCTCGGCACGCCGTTCGGCTCCGATTACTTCGGCATCTCGCCCGACATCATCACGACGGCCAAGGCCATCACCAACGGCACCATCCCCATGGGCGCGGTGTTCGTGAAATCGCACATCCACGACGCGTTCATGAACGGCCCGGAGTGGATGATCGATTTCTTCCACGGCTACACTTACTCAGGCCATCCTGTGGCGTGCGCGGCGGCGATCGGCACGCTCGATACCTTCCAGGACGAAGGCCTGCTGACGCGCGTTAGCGAAATCGCGCCCTATTGGGAGGAGCGCATGCACGCCCTCAAGGGCCTGCCGCACGTCATCGACATTCGGAACATCGGGCTCATCGGCGCCATCGAATTTGAACCCGATCCGGCACAGCCCGGAAAGCGCGCCTACGATCGCTTCGTCAAAGCTTTCGAGAACGGCCTTCTGGTTCGTCAGACGGGCGACATCATCGCGCTGTCGCCGCCGTTGATCATCTCGAAGAACGAAATCGATCAGCTCTTCGAGACATTTGCAGAAGTTTTGAAAACGTCGGACTAAGAGTGTCCGACGCATACTGAAAAATACAAAAGGGCCGGGCGTTAGAAACGCCGGCCCCGGAAATTAAAACGATCAACTCTGATTAATCGCCTTTTCTCACGTCAATTCTTCGTCTTCCCCTCATGCTCCTCCATGCGAGCTTTGCAAGGGCCGGCCAGATCGGCAATGTGCTGCTTCAGACATTCGCGAATTTTGCCTTTGCCGTGCTCGACATCGGCGCAGAACTTTTGAATGTCCGCCGAGCATGCACCATGGCGTGTGCCGACGGCCCGCTCCGTCGTGCCGCTGGTCGCAGCACTGTCGGCTGCGTACGAAACGCCGGACCCGATAATGAGGAACGCCGACATAGCGATGTAGAGTTTCATTTGTTCTCCCCCTCGTATTGTTACCCTGCCTTCCCTCCTACAATCGGCACTAAGTATGCCCCGCAGATAGCGGGTATCGGACGATTCCACGTGCCGCCGCCATCACGGTCGGCACGTCTTCATTCCCGTTTAATTCGGGCAATCGCCCAACGTCGATAACGTCAGCGAAGATACGGGCAGACCCGTTCCACGCCACGCCGATCGATGAAGGTCCCGGTGCGATAACTGAACTCAGGAAAGTCCCTGGCGCAACGATCCATGTCGACGCGGTTGGCGCGGTGTTCCGAGACTGCGGAGGCAATAAGCGCGCCGCCAATGATCCCGCCGAACAGAGCGCCGGGTCCCCAGCCCCAGCCACCACCGTGGCCGCGCCAGTAAACCTTGCTCACGGCGCCATCGGTCTTCGCGGCCGCAACGGTACCCGATACCAGCGGCGCCGCCGCGGCTTGCTCGCTAACCGCGACGCTCGCGATCACACTTGCCGCGGCAACGGCCACGGCGATCGATTTTCCGAATTTGATCATGTGTAAGAACCCTCATCCAAGTTGGGATGCCTGTTGCGTAGAACGCGACTTGCGCCGCCATCCGTCGCGAATCCAAAAAATCCTTATTCAGGAAACGAGAACATCGCGACGGTTACGACTTGCGCCGAGTTGGCTGTCAAATACGTCGAAATTACGCTTGTTTTTTGGCTGCTCCACACGCGCTGGCCCA
>DATBRP010000185.1:0-8831 GCA_036560245.1 Hyphomicrobium sp. | reverse complement strand
CGCCATAGGCAACCCGTTCGGCGTCGGGCAGACTGTGACGAGCGGCATCGTATCGGCGCTATCGCGCTCGGAGATGGCGGAATCCGACAGCCAAGTCTTCATCCAGACCGATGCGGCCATCAACCCGGGCAACTCGGGCGGTGCTCTCGTCGATATGTCCGGACGTCTCGTCGGCATAAACACGATGATCTATTCCCAATCCGGAGGATCGGTCGGCATCGGTTTCGCGATTCCGTCGAACCTCGTGCGCGTCTACGCCGAAAGCGCCGCGCACGGCCGCAAGGTCGAACGGCCGTGGATCGGCGCCAAGCTCGAGGCGATGTCGCACGATGTCGCCGAAGGCCTCGGGCTCAATCGCGTCACCGGCGCGGTGGTAACCCGGCTCTACGACAAGGGCCCAGCGGCGAATGCCGGCCTCGAAGCGGGAGATGTCATCACGCATGTCGACGGCGTCGAGGTCGCCGATGCTCGCGCCGTCTATTACCGCTTGGCGACCAAGAGCATCGGGCAAACCGCTCGTCTTACCGTGATCCGCAAGAACAAGCCGGTCGACGTTTCGCTGCCGTTGATCGCCGCACCAAAACCCGGCAAGGACGACGCGCGAAATCTTTCGGGCAATAATCCGCTCGACGGCGCCCGCGTTTCAAACATCCTTCCGTCCATCGCCGATGAATTGAATATCGACGAAACCGAGGGCGTGGTCATCACGTCGGTGCGGAACGGTTCCGCCGCACAGAGCCTGGGTTTTCAGCCTGGCGATATCATCGTCTCGATTTCGGGCAAGCACATCAACACGGTGATCGATGCCGAGCAGGCGGTCGCCGCACGACAGCGAACCTGGCAAATAGCCGTCAAGCGCGGCAACCGCGTCCTGCAACTTCAGGTGCCGCGCTAGGGCAGCAGGCGATGGGGCTGCAACTTGTCATCCCGGCCGAAGCGTAGCGGATAGCCGGGACCCAGTTCAGCTCGCTCCAGTGCATAAAGTCTGGGAAGCGGGAAGCAGGCAAGGCAGCGCTAAATCGTCAGCGCCAGCTGATAGGCGGCGAAGCACAGAATCGCTGAGAGAAAAATCCGCAGCAACCAATCGGGCAGCTTACCCGTTAGCCGCGATCCGATGGCGATACCGGGAACGGAGCCAAGCAGCAGTAAACCCAAAAGTGCGAAGCTCGTATTGCCGATCGACATGTGGCCGAGCCCCGAAATCAATGTCAGCGGTACGGCGTGGACAATATCGGTGCCGATCAGACGACGCGTTCTCATCATCGGATAGAGAAGCGTCAGAATGACGACGCCGATAGCGCCGGCGCCGACCGACGTCAGTGTTACGACCGAACCAAGTCCGAGTCCGAGCAGTAGCGTCGGCAGGCGACGTACAGGTACCTCGCCCGGCTCCGCGACTTGCGCGCCGCGTCGCGTAATGATCGGATAGATCAAGATAGCGATCGAGCTTATCAAAAGCGCAGCGATGAGCGCTTCCTTGATAAACATGGAGAGGCTCGCCGTATCGGGATCGAGGACGTGCAGCAGCGTCAGCATTGCGATCGAGCCCGGAACGCTGCCGGCCGCAAGCCAAGCGACGAGCCGCCAGTTGACGTTGCCGAAGTTGTGGTGAGGCCAAACGGCGGACGCTTTCGTGATCGAAGCGAAAAGCAGATCCGTGCCGACAGCCAGCGTCGGCGAAACTCCGATTTTCGTGATCAGAAATGGCGTCATCAGCGAGCCCGCGCCAACACCCGTCATTCCGACCAGGAATCCAACGATGAAGCCGCCCGCAACGACCAATGGCCATAAAGTTTGCAGATCGATGTCGGGCATCACATTCCGAGATCATGGAGACGGGACGACGTAGGCGAGAACGGCGGGGTCTGCAATTGCAGAATTCTCGCCGTTCGATGTCATTGCGTCAATGCTAAGGGTGACAAAGGGCTTCGTGAAAGCGGGCAGCTACAAGCCTGGGTCCATGCCGTCGTCGACGGGTGGCGGCGGCTCGATTGCGACGGAGACGCCCGCAGAGCGAAGGATGATCGCGATCTCGTTTGCGCGGCGCATGAATTCCTCGCGGTCCCTCGAGTTCATCGACAGATCGCGATTGATGCCGTTTGCGAGCATATCGCGCTTCAGAACGAAGTGTCCTTCGATCGGCGCTTCCGCTTTGGCATTGACGGCGGTGGCAACGCCGCCCGCGATCGTTGCACCCGAAACGGAATCGACGAGCAGCAACGTGCCTGTCTCTGGCGTCTCGGTGAAGACGTCGATCGCGGCGGCGCGACCAAGCGAAATTTTCGCGATCGCGATATCGTTTGTCGAGCAGTTGCGCGCAGGGCGCGACGCCATCGTTTCGAGATCGAGAAGCGCCTTGATTTCGATGTTCGAGATCGGGATCAGGTCCGTCGACGTTCGCAGCAGATAGCCGGCCGTCGGGCTGAATGGGTCTTCCGACAACCAGACGAAACGCGCTTCGACCGTTTGCACTGCAACGGGCTGCATCTCGGACTTTGCAAGCACGGCGCCACGCGACACGTCGATATCGACATCGAGCTGCAGCAACACGGCCTGTCCCGCGGAAGCGCTCGGCAGGTCTCGGTCCATCGTTGCGATGCGGACGACCTTGCCGCTGGCGTTGCTCAAGACGTCGGTGATGACATCGCCGACCTTGACGGAGCCCGACGTGACGGTTCCGGCGAGGCCGCGGAAATCCTGGCCGTCACGCAGCACCATCTGCACGGGGAAGCGGAATACGGAACCAGCCTCACTCGTCCGGCTCGGCACCTTCTCGAGGTGTTGAATGAGCGTCGGCCCGGTGTACCAACTCATGTTTTTGGACGACGTCGAAACGTTGTCGCCGAAGACTGCCGATAGCGGGATCGCTGTCGCGTCCCAGAAATTGAATTTCCAGCACAGCGTACGGAAATCGGCTTCGATCTTGCGAAACACATCTTCCGACCAGCCGACGAGGTCCATCTTGTTGACTGCGAGCACGACGTGCTTGACGCCGACGAGATCGAGGATCGCGGCATGACGCTTGGTCTGTCTCTTGACGCCCGAACGCGCATCGACGAGCACGATCGCAACGTCGGCGTGCGAAGCGCCGGACGCCATGTTGCGCGTATACTGCTCGTGGCCTGGGGAATCGATGATGACGAAGCGGCGCGTATCGGTATCGAAATACTTCCACGCGATGTCGATAGTGATGCCTTGCTCGCGTTCGGCAACGAGGCCGTCGAGCAGCATCGAAAAGTCAGGCAAATCCGTGCCCGCCGCCTTGCGACCCGACTTGCGGACGTTCTCGCGCTGGTCTTCGTAAAGGTCGGACGCGTCCCAGAGCATGCGTCCGATCAACGTCGATTTGCCGTCGTCGACCGAACCGCACGTCAGAAGGTGCGTGATGCCGCCAAGCTCGCGCACGAGGTTGGGCACGATTTCCGGCTGCGGTGCCGCCCGAAGCTTAGGCTCGGCTTTCTTTAATGCGCCAACCGTCATCAGAAGTAACCTTCCTGCTTTTTCTTTTCCATTGCGCCGGTTTCGTCATGGTCGATCAGACGGCCCTGGCGTTCGGAAGTCTGCGCGTTCAACGTTTCGGCGACGACGGCTTCAATCGTATCGGCGTCGGATTCGACCGCCGCCGTCAGCGGATAGTCGCCGAGCGTGCGGAAGCGGATCTTGCGCATCTCTACCTTTTCACCGTTCTTCGGCTGCAGCCGTTCATCGTCCTGCATGAGAAGCTGTCCATTGCGGACGATGGTTGGCCGTTCCGCTGCGAAGTAGAGCGGCACGACTTCGAGTTTTTCCCGCAGGATGTAGCGCCAGACGTCCTTTTCGGTCCAATTCGACATCGGGAAGACGCGCACCGTTTCGCCGGTGCCGAGCCGCCCATTGAGCAGATGCCACATCTCCGGTCGCTGGCGTCGCGGATCCCAGCGGTGACCGCTGGCACGGAACGAAAACACGCGCTCCTTGGCGCGGCTCGCTTCCTCATCGCGCCGTGCGCCGCCGAACGCGGCGTCGAACGCGTACCTGTCGAGTGCTTGCTTCAAAGCCTGCGTTTTCAAAACGTCGGTGTGAATAGAGGGCGCGTGATCGATCGGATTGATCCCACGCTTGATGCCGTCCTCGTTGGTGTAGACGATCAGGTCGAGACCCAGCTGCTTTGCAGTGCGGTCGCGGAAGGCGATCATGTCCCGGAACTTCCACGTCGTATCGATGTGCATTAGCGGGAAGGGCACGTTCTGCGGAAAGAATGCCTTGCGCGCGAGGTGCAAGAGTACGGTGGAATCTTTGCCGATCGAATAGAGCATCACGGGCTTGCGATACTGCGCTGCCGCCTCGCGAAAAATATGGATGCTCTCAGCCTCGAGAAGATCGAGATGGGAAGGCGAAGCCGTCATGCGGCGTGGTCCTTTGGTTCAAATCCTGGGTCTTCGACCTGCGTGTGAAGTCCGCATTCCTTGCCGTTCTCGTTCTCCCACCACCAGCGGCCGGCGCGGATATCTTCGCCGGGTTTGATGGCGCGCGTGCACGGCTGGCAACCGATCGAGGGGAAGCCCTTGGCGTGCAGTGCGTTGATCGGGATCTTATTGTCCGCCACGTAGTCCTCGAGCTGCGTAAGAGTCCAATCGGCGATGGGGTTCAGCTTGATGAGCTTCTGCGCCGCGTCATAGCTCGCAAACGGCACGTGCGACCGCCCTTGCGATTGCTCACGGCGAAGACCGGTCACCCAACCCTTGACGCCTTTCAGCGCCCGGTTCAGCGGCCGGACTTTGCGAATTTCGCAGCATGCCTTGCGCGCTTCGACGGAATAGCGAAAGCCGTAGATACCATCGTTGGCGACAAGATCTTCGACTTCGGCGGCGTCGGGAAACATCACACGGATCTTGATGCCGTACCGGCCTTCGGTATCGAACAGCGTGTCGAGTGTCTCTTGAAAATGCCGGCCGGTGTCGAGCGTAAAGATGTCGATTGCTACGCCAGTCGTTGCGATAGCGTGAGTAATCGCCTGATCCTCGATGCCGAGACTGGTCGACAACGCAACCGGACCTTCGATGGCGGCGCGAATGGCGTTGAGGCGTTCTTCGAGCGTCGCAAGGCTTGCCAGCCTCTGATCGAGTTCAGCGGCTTTCGCCTGTCGCGAAGCGGAATGAGCATCTGGCGGTGGCCCGCCTGAGGCGGACACACTTGCTTCGAACAAAGTCATGGAGACCTCCGGTAACCCGATACATAAGGGTAAAACATTCTCCTGAGAAGCCTTATCTACAAACTAGAATAGGATATTATTTCTATAACGACCTGGAAACGGCGATTTTGCACTACCGGCGATCGTGAGCATTGCGATCCGCATTTGGGTGCAATTCTTCGCGGCTGATCTCGCGAAGCCGTCTAATCGAGCAAAGCGTTTGCGATCTCGGCCGCCGTGGCGAACGTCGCCTGCAGCAAATAGCCGCCAGTTGCTGTTTTCGCGCCGCATCACAGCGCGGCGCTCGCCGGCCTTCCGATCCGATCCGAGCATCCGTCGTCGCAACGAAAGTGCGCCCACGTCCCGGTCCTGTTCCTTCCCGCCCAGGCCACAAATCCAGAGCCGTTGTATCTGCCTTCTTGCAACGTCGACAGTCCAACATCGGACCATTCAAGGAGGACGATGCCGTGAAAAAAAGATTCAATTTTTCCAAATTGACGTTCGCGACGGCGGCCGTTTGCCTAGCCGCGGCAACCGGCGCGAACGCGCACGATCACAACGACAACGATGACCTCGGACCTTTCACAGTCGGAGAGCAGGGCGTTTTCTATGCCGGCGGCACGTACGACGTCACGCCTTCGGCGGGCGCTCCCACGACGATGTCGAACCAAGCCTACGTTTTTTATCAAATCCCGGCTTCACCCAACAACCGCTCGTGGAGCTGGAAGCGCTCCGGACGAGTGCCGATCATTATGATCCACGGCAGCCAGCAGACCGGCGCCAATTTCCTCGGCACGCCGGATGGCAGGCCTGGTTGGGCGGCGTATTATGTCAAGCACGGATGGCCGGTCTACGTCATCGATCAGCCTGGGCGCGGCAAGTCGGGATACTTCCCAAATGCTTACGGTCCGCAGGCCGCGAACCCGAGCCCGACGACCGTCAAGCAGATGTTCACCGCTCCGGAACTGACCGTTCCCCTGGCGTGGCCTCAGGCGGCTCTCCACACGCAATGGCCGGGTGGCCGTGGCAGCGGCGTTCCCGGCGAATATGCCTTTGACCAGTTCTTCGCGTCTCAAGTCGCCAACATGCCGAATGGCGATCAGGCCCTTGCTGTCACGACAGCGGCGGTTACGGCCCTGATCAAAAAGATTGGTCCCGCCGTCATCATCACGCATTCGATGACGGGTCCCGAGAGCTGGTTCATTCCTCAAGCCAATCCCGGGAAGATCAAAGCCATTCTCGCCGTGGAGCCGACCGGCAATTCCAGTCTGAATGGAGATACGGCGCCGGGCACAACGTGCGGCTTGAGCAATGTCTGTTTGACCTTCAGCCCGCCCATCAGCGGTCCGGCCGATCTCGGCCTGACCAAGACACCGCCGCCGGCGCAAGGCGTGCAAGGTCAGCCGGCCGCGAACTTGAAGAGTTGCTGGCTGCAGTCGGGAAAAACAATACACCAGCCGACTGGACTCAAGGGAACTCCGATTCTGATCCAGACCGGGCAAGCGTCGTATCACTCGACCTACGATTATTGCACCGCAGCCTTTCTTGATCAGGCCGGCATTCCCAACACGTATCTCTATCTGCCGACTGCCCACATCAACGGCAACGGGCACATGCAGATGCTGGAGATGAACAATCTCGATATTGCCGCTCTCGATGAAAAGTGGCTGTCGAAAGCCCTGCACGTTCACGACAACGACGTCGCTTGGGGTCACTGAACGACCGGTGACACTCTGGAGGAGGGGAAGCGCGATGAGCCCCACGCTTTCCCTTCTTCGGTCAGCAAGCAATCAGCGTAGAAACGGAAACGATCCGCACGCATCGCGTTAGTCCCTTTCGCGCCCGGCCGCGGGTTTTGACGCCAACCAGTCGAGCAAACCTTTTGCGGCCTTTGCCCCCGTGGCGAACGACGCTTGCAGCAAATACCCACCCGTCGGCGCTTCCCAGTCGAGCATCTCGCCCGCCAGAAAAATGCCGGGCCTTTTTTTGAGCATCAGCCTTTCGTCAACGGATCGCCATGCGACTCCGCCAGCCGTCGAGATCGCACGGTCGAGACTGGCGACGCCGGTGACGGTTAGAGGCAGCCCTTTGATCCTCGCCGCTAACGCCTGGGCGGTCTCGGGGAGATCGGCTTCGCGCAAGAGCCCGACCGCGACGGGATCGAGATTGACGGATTTTCGCAGGAAGTTCGTCACGGTGTCCTTGCCGCGCGGCCGTGCGAGGTGCGTTGTCAATTCGCTTAGTGACACGTCCGGCTTGAGATCGACGGAAATCGTTGCGGTGCCGTCTCGCTCGAGCGTTCTGCGGATCTCGGGTCCGAGTGCATAAACGACGCCGCCTTCGAGGCCGCTGCGTGTAACGATCGCTTCTCCGCGCTGGGTAACGTCGCCGATCGTCAGTGCAATGCGTTTCAGCGCGGCGCCTTCGAAGCGCGATCGGAAAATGTCGGACCACGGAATGACGACGCCGGAGTTGGCGGCAACGAGCGGGGTTACGGCAACGCCAATGTCATCAAGGATTTCGACCCAGCGTCCATCCGAGCCAAGCTTCGGCCAGCTGGCGCCGCCGAGTGCCAAAAGCGCCGCGTCGGCTTTGACCGTGATCGCTGTCTTGTCGGCGGCCTCGAATATGAGTGCGCCGGACGGTGCAAATCCGGTCCACAGATGTCGCGTCCTGATCGTAACGCCGAGCCCATCGAGCCGGCGCAGCCACGCGCGCAAAAGCGGCGAGGCTTTCATGGCCCGTGGAAATACGCGGCCGCTGCTGCCGACGAAAGTATCGGCGCCAAGGCCGTTGGCCCACGCGACGAGTTTGTCCGGCGGGAAATTTTCGACGGCGGCGCGGACGTCGCTCGCGTCGTCGCCGTACCGTCTGAGAAACGCGTCGAGCCCTTCGCTATGCGTAAGGTTCAGTCCGCCACGACCGGCGAGCAGAAATTTTCGCGCCGGCGACGCCATCCGTTCATAGACGGTGACGCGATGGCCGCCACTGGCGATGATCTCGGCGGCGAAGAGGCCGGCCGGACCGGCGCCGACGATGGCGACGTCGCAAACGCCGGCCGATGCAGCGGGGCTCACCAAACGCCTGTGTTCTGCATCGACGCCCACGGCTCTCGAGGCGCCAGGGCCGCGCCCTTCTGCAGCAACTCGATCGAAATAAGATCCGGCGAACGGATGAAAGCCAGATGGCCGTCCCGTGGCGGCCGGTTGATGGTGACGCCTGCAGCCTGAAGCGCGGCGCACGTCGCATAGATATCGTCGACGACGAACGCGAGGTGCCCGAAATTGCGCGCCGAGCCGTAATCCTCGGCATCCCAATTATGAGTGAGTTCGAGCATCGGCGCCTTGTCGCTCAAGGCGCGCGTCACGTCTTCGGGGGCTGCGAGATAGATCAGCGTGAAGCGACCCTTTTCGCTTTCGGTTCTGCGTACCTCCTTGAGCCCGAGCGCGTCGCAGTAGAAGCGCAGGCTCTGTGCAAGGTCGCGAACGCGAACCATCGTATGAAGATAACGCATCGACAGGCCTCCGATATTTGTCTGATTTAGCAACTAGCTACGCATGCGCTGCCGCCATCGCAAGGGCCGACGCGGCAGCTCTGCCACACTGTGCTTTGAATCGGTATGAGTCGGTGCGGCGACGAGTCAGCCGCGATTCTACGGCGC
>DATBRP010000184.1:0-24395 GCA_036560245.1 Hyphomicrobium sp. | reverse complement strand
TCCTGCAGCTTCTGCCGCGTGATCGCGCTCGTCGCGTAGCGCGCCGTCCGTGCATAGTGGTGCTTCGCCAGATACGCGACCATATCGGCATATTCGTCATACAGGTCTTCGGCGATACGGCACCCGTCCTGATTGACGATCGTGTTGACGCGGCGGCCCGCCGCTTGGCACGCATCCACGATCACCTTCTGCAAATCCGTAATGTCGCTCTTCTTGCGTACGCTCCACGCTTCGAGATTGACCGAGAGGAGATTGCTCTTAGCATCGTAGCTGACGCGCTCTCCGAGCTTGAGATT
Organism: Hyphomicrobium sp.; assembly: GCA_036560245.1. Taxonomy (GTDB): domain Bacteria; phylum Pseudomonadota; class Alphaproteobacteria; order Rhizobiales; family Hyphomicrobiaceae; genus Hyphomicrobium_B. The sequence continues at coordinate 24,099 of DATBRP010000184.1, read as the reverse complement.
CAAAAGATCCGTCAGAAGATCCATCGGCTCGTCGATGAAAAGGCGCGGGTTCATCGAGATGGGTTTGTGGATGTGCGGCTTGAAAGCCATGTGCGGAAGGATATCGCGCTCGATGTCGATGCCCGGCGCCACCTCGATCAACTCGAGCCCGTGGTCCGTGAGCTGGAACACGCAGCGCTCCGTGACGTAGATCACCGGCTGCGATTTCTGCGCCGCATACTGACCCGAAAAGGTGACCTGCTCGACCTGCTTCACGAATTTGCGGGCGCGGCCCTCTTTGACGATACGCAGCTTGCCGTCTTCGATCGCGACTTCGAGCCCGCCCGCCGTGAACGTACCGGCGAAGACCACCGCACGCGCATTCTGCGAAATGTCGATAAAGCCGCCGCAGCCATTGAGACGGCCGCCGAACTTGCTGGTGTTGACGTTGCCGAGGCTATCGCATTCGGCCATGCCGAGGCACGTCAGGTCGAGACCGCCGCCGTGATAGAAGTCGAACATCTGGTTCTGATCGAGAACCGAATGGGCGTTCGCCGATGAGCCGAAGCTCGATCCGCCGGCCAGCACGCCGCCGACCGCGCCGGCTTCCGTCGTCATCACCAGATAGGGCGTGACTTTTTCTTCATTGGCGACGTTCGCAACGCCGTCGGGCGCGCCGACGCCAAGATTGATGACGCCGTTCGGCGGCAGCTCGAACGCGGCGCGGCGCGCGATGATCTTGCGCTCGTCGAGTTCCATTTTCGGCAAGCTGTCGACGGTGACGCGCACTTCGCCCGCAAGACCCGGATCGTACATGACGCCGTAGTTCATGCGGTGCATCTCGGGTGTTTCCGCGACGACGACGCAGTCGACCAGGATGCCGGGCACCTTGACGCTCTTCGGCTTGATCGAGCCGGCTTCCACGATACGCTCGACTTGCGCGATGACGACGCCGCCGTTGTTATGTGCGGCCATTGCCTGCGCCAGCACGTCGAGCGTCAGAGCTTCCTTCTCCATGCTGAGGTTGCCCTGCGGATCGGCGCTGGTCGCGCGAATGAGGGCGACGTTGATCGGCGTGGCCTTGTAGAACAGCCATTCCTTGCCATCGACCTCAAGCAGCTTGACGAGGTCTTCCTTGGTGGTGGTGTTGACCTTGCCGCCGCCAAGACGCGGATCGACGTAGGTATGCAGGCCCACTTTGGTGAAAAGCCCCGGGCTGCCCGAGGCGCAGCTCCGGTAGAGTTTCGAGATCACGCCCTGGGGCAGATTGTAGCCCTGAATTTTGTTTTCCTGCGCCGCCGCCGCGACCTTTGGCATACGCCCGAAGTTTGCCGCGATGACGCGCTTCAAAAGTCCTTCGTGATGCAGGCGGCCTGTGCCGAGGCCTTTGCTGTCGCCGGCGCCCGCGCACATGATCAATGTCAGATCGCGTGGAGCGCCTGTTTCGACGAAGCGTTTTTCGAGCGCCGCGTGCAGGGATTCGGGAATGCAGCTCTGGACAAAGCCGGTCGTCGTAACGACATCGCCTTCGCGGATGAGAGCAATGGCTTCATCGGCCGAAATGACTTTATTTGTGAGCATGCTTCGACGCTTCCCCGAGTGGCCCACGCTCGACTTCAGCGGGACGTAGTACGGTCCTATGAAATCGGGGGGATTGTTGCTTTGTTCAGTCGTGGGCAGGTTGCCGGTGAGCCAGCATAACGGCAATAGCTCAGCTCGGGTGTGCCTGCCCCACTCAATAGGGTAACGCCGCACTATCCGGCACAGCCCGGGGATTTTTGCCGCACCCTGCCGCGCCGAAAGCATGCGCCGGAATGCGGGCGTCCGGGGCGTTTCCAACCATGATAGACAGCCTCAGATGACCGAACTCCTCCGCCGCAATCTTATCCCGCTTATCGTCGCGACGGCGCTATTCATGGAGAACATGGACGCGACGGTGCTCGCGACGTCGCTGCCGGCGATCGCCAGGGACATCGGCGCTGACCCCATTAACCTCAAGTTGGCGCTGACGACGTACCTGCTGGCGCTGGCCGTCTTCATACCGGCCTCGGGCTGGATGGCGGACCGCTTCGGCGCCAAGAATATCTTCCGCGCCGCGATGGTCGTGTTCGCCTTGGGTTCGATCGCCTGCGCGCTATCGACGGGACTTGGCTCGCTCGTCGCCGCACGCATCCTTCAGGGCATGGGCGGCGCGATGATGACGCCCGTCGGACGCCTGATTGTGCTCCGCACCGTTCCGAGAGCCGAAATCATCGGCGCCATCGCGTGGCTGTCGATCCCGGCGCTTGTCGGCCCGGTGGTCGGACCGCCGCTCGGCGGTTTCATCACGACCTATTTCACCTGGCGTTGGATTTTCTGGATCAACATTCCAGTGGCGCTCGCCGGCTTGGCGTTGATCACGCGCTACATCCCCGACGTCCGCGAGGACGCGCCGTCTGGATTCGATCTCCGCGGCTTCCTGCTGATCGGACCAGGGTTGTCGATGTTCCTCACCGGCGTCACGCTCATGGGGGTCGGTCTCGCAACACCCGAGACGATCTTCCTCGTGACGTTCGCAGGCGCCGTGCTGCTTGTCGCTTACGTCTGGCACGCGTTGCGCGATCCCGATCCCATCCTCGATCTCAGATTGCTGTCGATCCCGACTTACCGTGCCGGCGTGGTCGGCGGATTTCTGTTCCGCACGGGCCTCGGTGCGGGGCCTTTCCTCCTGCCGCTGCTCTTTCAAGCGGGGTTCGGCATGACGGCCTTCCAATCCGGCATGCTGACGTTCGCGACCGGCATCGGCTCGATGGTGATGAAAACGCAGGTCGCCACGATTTTGCGACGCTACGGATTCCGCCGGGTGCTTCTAATCAATGCCGCCGTCTGCAGCTTGTTCGCGGTAGTGCCGGCGCTCTTCACGATTTCGACGCCGGCCTATGTCATCATCGGGCTGTTTCTGGTTGGCGGCCTGACGCGTTCGCTCCAGTTCACGAGCCTGAATACGCTCGCCTACGCTGACGTCTCGCCGGAGAAGCTAAGCCGCGCCACGAGCTTCGCCTCGGTTTGCCAGAATTTATCAGGATCGGTCGGCGTCACCATCGCGGCCATCGGCCTCGAACTCACGCAAAAAGTCTGGGGCGGCAATGCCCTCGCGGCGAGTCACTTCCCGCCGGTCTTCATTCTGATCGCGGCGATTTCCGCCTCGTCGATACTCATGTTCAGGCATCTGACGACGACGGCCGGCGCATCGCTGTTGCCAACGGAAGCCTTGAAGGCCGCCGAACCCGCCAAGGACGTCGCAAGCCTCAGCGAAGAGCCGCTTTAGGGACGACAGCTCGACGCCGATTGGGTGTAGAAAGTCACCCAATTGCTCGCAAAAAAACGACCGCGTGACGGTGTCGTCAACGGGTCGAAGCCACTATCCACGAGCAGGCTGGGAGGCGCTATGGATGTCACGTCGGATTGGTTCTGGGAGGGCAACGTCGTCGAGGCGATTTGCCGGTTTCTCGAACAGGAAGGATGGATGGTTGTCGGCAAGGCCGACACGCACTCAAAAGAACGGGGCGTGGATATTCATGCAATACACGGGGGTCGGACCCTTCTCATCGAGGCAAAAGGCTATCCGTCGAACAATTACCGCGATCCGCGACGCGTGAGCGAGGTCAAGCCGACCAACCCGACCAGCCAGGCGCAGAAATGGTACTCGCATGCGCTGCTGAAGGTGATGCGTCTGCAGAATGAGCATCCAGATGCCGTCGTCGCGCTCGGCTTTCCGGATTTCCCAAGCTATCGCAAACTCTTTGAAGAGACGCGTTACGGCTTGGTAAAGCTCGGCGTTGCAATGCTGATGGTACGCGAGGATGGAACCATGGAGACATGGGGATTTAACAGCAAAGGTTGGGACGTTCGAGAACGCCCCTAAATTGTGCCCGACTACCATTGAGTAAAGTGACATGACCGTAAAGAAGATCGACTCGCAGGAAGGCAAAGGGGCACCCTCTCCCTCTCAGCTTATCGATGCGAAAATCAAGACGCTGGGTGACTGGCGCGGCGAGACGCTCGCCCGCATCCGGAGCCTCGTCAAGCACGCCGACCCCGAGGTGGTCGAGGAATGGAAGTGGAGAGGGGTTCCGGTGTGGGAGCACGACGGCATCATCTGCACCGGTGAGACGTATAAGAACGTCGTGAAGATGACCTTCGCCAAGGGCGCCTCATTGGAGGACCCTTCAAGCCTCTTCAACTCCAGCCTCGAAGGCAACACGAGGCGTGCCATCGATCTCCACGAGGGCGACAAGATTGATGAAAAGGCATTGAAGGCGCTCATCCGCGCCGCCGCGGCGCTGAACATGTCCGTTCGAGCGACCGCTCGCACCGTCCGCTCTCGGAAGAAACCAAACAGCACCTGAGGAACGTTTGTATCGTCCCCACGCTAACTTGCCAGCGCTACTGCTCAGATCGCAGACAGCACAGAAACCGCGACCGGTCTCCCGATCGCGGCACCTGTCATAGGTCGATAGAGAGAACGAAGCGGCCTAAGCCGCTTTCGCCTGTGCCTTCTGGCGCTGGGCCTTGCGAGGCGCTTTCGCGACCACGCGCAAAGCCGGCACGTCGAGGTCCGAGATCGTCCGATTGCGCTGGATGACCGCCTCGCGCGCGCCAAAGGCGTCAGCGAGGGCGAGCAAAGCCACTTCCGGCTTCAGCCCTGGACATCCGCGCGCGTCGACGGCCGCGAAGCCTGAACGCGAGCAAGCATGCAAGGAAAGGTGCCCGGAACCCAAGACCGCGACACCCGACACGCCGCCACCGGCGACGCGATCGAGATGGAGGCTCTTGAGCTTGAGGCCCAAATTCTCCACGGCACGCTTCGTCGCACGCTCGGCCGACTTGACGTCGTCGAGGCGCTTGGCGCCGTAAAGATCGATAAAGACCGTAGTCCCTGCAGTATTTACGCTTTGCTCGACGACCGGACTCGTTTCCGAATCCTGAGCTTCCGCGTTGAACGCAGCGCGCGAGTGATCTTCCTCTTGGGCGGTGCTTGAACGAGTCAAGTCCATCCCCAATTGGAAGAGGGTGTCATTAAAGGCCATGTGACCCTCCCCAACCAGTAGACAGGTTTGACTCGCCCGCTCCTTACCTCATTGGTTCTGGAAAACCTCGACCATGTTGGCAGGTGGACAGACGAGAGAGGGTGCATATGAGGCCTATGCCCCCCCTGCGCAAGATTTTTTTTGCCCCACGCGGCAATTTTTTTTGACCGGGCTTCACTGCGGCTTAACGAGTGGTTTCGCAGGGCGTCATTTGAACGCCGCGAAGACGTCACGCTGGCGGCACGTGCGTCATTCATCCGGACACGGAGCATGCCTCCGTCGCACGTCGGAAGTGGCAAAAAACGCTGAAAAACCTACTGTTCCTGCTTTCCGAGGAATTTATTCAGCAGATCTTTCGCCCGCTGCCTGTTCTCTGATGTCGAACCTGTCGCATCGTCGTCGCTCTTCTTGCCGAAGAGCTTGTCGACGATCTCGCCGGCTTTCTTGCCTTTGAACTTCTGGCGGATCTCTTTGAGCGTCTCGACCGTCTTGCCCGGATCGGAAAGCACGCCCTTGAGGTCCGGCCGGTAGCTCGGGTGATCCCAAGAGCCGGTGATTCTCACTGGAATCTCGATGCCGGAAGCGGCTTTCTCGTCCTGCTGACCTTCGAGCGCGGCGATCACCTTCGGCTTCACCGTATAGTCGACCGTGCGTTCCGGCATGTGGATGGTGCCGGCCCCCGTCACGCGCAACATCGGGCTATCGAGCTGCAGGTCTTGGTTCTGCGCCACGCCGTTGGCGATGGTAAATGTCGCACCGAGGACGCTGAAATTGGTCCTCTCCGACGGCGATTTTCGAAGACCCGAGAAGTCTCCGTTCGATATGCCGCGAATGGCCTTCGGCACGTTGAAACCGATGATGGCGCCGTTGGCGAAGTGGAAATCCGCTTTGCCGTTGAGGCCTTCGACGAGTTGGAGCTGACTCGCACCGTTGGCTGTCAGCTGCAACCCGACATTGGCTTTTCCGGCAACCCATTCGAAATTCGCCGCGTCCTTGAGGAACGGCAGCGCCGAGACGCCGTCGAGGTTGATATTTGCGCCGATGTTGGCGCTGCCCGCCGAGCCGTCGACCGTGACGATGCCCTTGCCATGCCCCTCGTAAAGCTGGACGTCATTGAACGTCGCCTGCATTGCGTGGTCCTTGACCGCCACCGTGACGGACGACTGATCGATCATGATGTTCTTGAAATGAATTTTGTCGACGTTGAGCCGGGCGTTGCCGTCGGCCACGCCGAGAAGCGCCACGTTTAGCTTCTCGCTCGACCATCCGGCCCGCTGCACCGCGCCGTAGACCTTGGAGCCCGGCTTATTGAGCAGTTTTTCGATCTGGTCCGGCTGGGCCGTGCCCGGCCCGTTACTCGGTCCCGCCTTCGGTGCTGCGCCGGAATTCGTACCGGCATCCGGAGCGCCGCCGCTGCCCTGCGCGCCGCCCTCCGTCGCGAGCACACCCGTCACCGCGCTGGTCAGATATTTGTTGAGATCAAGCTCGGAGATCGCGAGATTGGCTTCGACGAACGGCCTGACGCCGCCGGTCGTGACTTTGATCGTGCCTTTCGCGGATGCGCCATCGAGGCCGAACGCGGCGTCCGCGAAATTGGTGACGTTGCCGGCCGTCTTCAGCGTGCCCTGGATCGACAGCCGGCCGAATCCGGAGACCGGCGGCAGCGTGGTTCCGAACCAGCCGGCAAGCGCACGCGCCGAATCCGATTGCGCCGTAACCCGGCCGTCGAGAGTGACGCCGTTGTCGATCAAAACGTTGCCGTCATAGGAAGCCGAGATCACGTCGTTCTTGGCATTGAACGCGAGGTGCGCCGGCATCTTGCTGTTGATGTTTGCGACGTCCGTCAGCGTCCCGTCGAAATCGAGACGTTTGTCGTGCCAGCCGAGATTGCCGCTGGCAACGAGCGGGCTCGCCAGCGATGAAAGCCCGAACTTCGCGTTGACGTCGTTCACCTGCTCGACCTTGCCGGTGCGCTCGTCCGTAAAGCGGAACGTCCCGTCTTCGATCCGCACGTCGTCGAGCCGGAGATCACCCATCGCTTTGAGCTTCGCCGAGGGAAGGGCGGTATCGGCGGCGACCACGATCGGTTCCGCGTCGCGCCGTGTCCCGGGTGTCTGCAACTCGGCAAATCGCACCGGCGTTTCGCGTGCCGCGAAGTGCCAATTGTTGCGGCCGGTCTTGTCGACGCGGAAATCGAACGTCGGCTTCCTCAGAACCAGCGAACGGATTTCGACGTGCCGCGACAGCAGCGACGAAACTTTCACTCTGGCTTCGAGCGCCGCCATCTGTACGAGCTTGCCGTCCATGCCCGGCGGGCCCGACAGCGAGACATCGTGCAGCGATACGCCGAGAGCGGGATAAAAGGTGAAGGACGCCGGGCCGGCCATGACGAGATCGCGCCCGGTCTGCGCCCGCACCTGTTCGGCGATTTTCTGGCGAATCAGGTCGCTCGGCGGATTGAAGGCGAGATAGGCGACGCCAGCCCCACCCACGAGCACAACAAAAAGAAAAAGATAAATGACGCCAAGCAGAAGGCCGCTTCGGCGCGGCGGTTTCGGCGGGGGTGCCTTATCGCGCCGCGGACCCGATCCAAGCGGCGCGCGCTCGAAGCTCGGCCGGTAGTTCGAGAGCGGCGGAGGCGGCGGCACGGGTTTCTGGGGGTCCATTCGAATCCTCGGAGATCGCGATCGCTCGCTGGTATGTAGAACATCAGGCCATTATATGATCCGTCGCTGTATCATTTTCGGCGTTCTATCGCCGCGGAAGGCCGGGATGAAATGCTGAAAGCAACACTGTGGCTCGTTCTCGCCTGTTCCGCGCTATCCTCGGCGCCGGTCTTCGCGGCGGATATGACCGCTCGTCAGGTCACGCAGCTGTTGTTCGCTGCCCGAACAGGTAGCACGCCGGACCTCTCGAACAAAGATCTGTCCGGGCTCGACCTTAGCGGCTTGGACTTCAAGAAAGCGAAGCTCGACAGGGCGAATTTGTACGGCACGGATTTAGCCGGTGCCAACCTCTCGGGCGCGAGCCTGAAATCGGCGCGGCTTGACCGTGCCACGCTGATCGGCGCCAACCTGTCGGCCGCCGACTTGACGGGGGCGAGCCTGCTCAGGCCGAACGTCTTTGCAGATATGAAAGCCTCGGGGGAGCAACCAATTTTGACGTTCGCGGGCGCGCGTATGGCGGGCGCCAATCTGAACGGCAGGTTTGATGGCGTTGACTTCAGCCACGCCGATCTCACATCGGCCGTCTTTGGTCCACGCGATCCGCGCGAGGAAGTTCTGATCAGTCCGATGGTGAGCCTTGCCGCGGCGAACTTCACCGGCGCGATTCTGGTCGGCGCCGATCTCGCATCGAATAGGCTCGAGAACGCGAAATTCGTCGGAGCCAATCTGACGAAGGCAAATTTACGAGGCGCGAGACTTGGCGGCGCCGATTTTTCCGATGCCAATCTCGACGGCGCCGACCTGACCGGAGCCACGATGCCCGGCGCGAATATGCGGAGCGCGCGCGGCCTGCAATCGGCAATCGGCCTCTCTACAACTCGCTAAACTCGAATCTCCCAAGCTCTCGCATTCGCCGATTTCGGTTGGCGTGCGGCAGCAATAGGGGCGGCTTCGGCGCGTTGCACTTGCAATAAATGGTTGCACGATAAGACCACGAGTCCGCCCAGGTTGTGACACACGACTCAGTGAGCGTTGTCGCCATGAGATTTGTGGCGTCCGTCCTGTCCGCCAAACTTAGACGCACCGGTCTAACAGCCGGTGCGTTTTTTCTTTTGCTGCTCATGCCCGTCATTGCCGTCGCGGTGACGGGGCCTGAGTCCGTCCAACCGGCGGTGATCGCCGGATCAGGGCGCGTCGTCGACGGCGACACCCTCGACGTCGGACAAACGCGCGTTCGCCTTGAAGGCATCGATGCGCCGGAATCCGCACAGACCTGCACCACCTCCACCGGTGAAATTTGGGACTGCGGAAAATCGGCGACAGCTTTTCTGCGAAGCATGACGCAGCAGCGGGACGTCGCTTGCGATCGCACCGGCGCCGACAAATATCACCGCACGCTTGCGACGTGCTTCGAGGATGGCATCAACGTCAACGAGGCGATGGTTCGCGCCGGATTGGCCTGGGCCTTCGTCAGATATTCGACGGAGTATGTTGCGGTCGAAGCCGAGGCACGGGCGAGAAAGGTTGGCGTCTGGCAAGGCCCGGCCGAAGCGCCCTGGGACTTCCGGCACAATGGTTGGCAAGTCGCCCAAAGCGCCGCGCCCAAAGGCTGCGCCATCAAAGGCAACATCTCCTCGCACGGCCACATCTATCACATGCCGTGGAGCCCTTGGTACGACCGCGTGAAGATCGACGAGGCGCGCGGCGAGCGTTGGTTTTGCTCGGAAGCCGAGGCTCTGGCGGCAGGCTGGCGGCCAGCGCTTCCTAACTGAACAGGACGAGTGCCTGTTGCACCGCGAGACAACATCGCGAGTGCCCCCGCTCTTAGGTAGAGTCTCAGCTTGCAAATAATGGCCGTTGACTAAAATTCACGGGCCGTGAACTCCGTGCTACGCTTAGTGCAAAGCAAAGGAGTTTTCCCATGTGGGTTCATCCATCCGAAGAAATCAAAAGCTGCCGCCAACTCCTATCGGCCTTAGAAGGCGATAAAAAATACATGACCCTATGGTCTGGAAACCGAGACATCACGGGGCGCGAAATCGTTTTGCTGAAGCGCGAAATTGCATATCTTGAAGTCGTTCTGTCACGCGTCGTGTGAGCCGCAGATGGACGATTGAAGAGATTATTAGAGTGATGGATGCCGTTGTGCCGAAGCACGGGCAACCGAAGACGTACAAGAAACGAATAGCAGTCTAGGTCGATTTGACATGCCGATGCGCTGGAGAAGAATCATCGACACAACGGCGTTTGTTATCGCGATCGGCATTGCGACATGGGCTAGATATGGACTGGAAACGAGCTGGTACATGGCAATCGGCATCGCGATTCTAATCTTTTTACTAATCCCTTTCATCGTCAGCCGGGTCTTGGCTATGTTTCTTATCCGTCGGATGGAACGCGCGGTTGGCAGCTTGGAGCAAAAGGGACGCGACGCCTCTAGATCGCTCTAGATTTCAAACGGAGACAGTACCCGTTCTTCCATTATCTTGACGTCGAACGGCGGCGCGCGAGATAAACATTTTCCAGCAATTGTGCCGGCTTCGGCGTCCGGGTGGGGCATGACATGAGATCAGCGGTTAAGCTGGCGGCGTCGCTTATCGCTGCGGTCCTTTTTTGTATTTCGGGTGTGTCGGCCGAAGCGGGTGCGTGGGACGAAATTCGCGCTAGCGTTTACGGCACGAAGCCCATCGCCGATGGCAGCCGCATCGTCTCGCTCAGCGCGCCCTACCGCCCGGACGATATGCGCAAGGTCCCGCTCGGCATCGCCGCAGCTCTTCACGACGGCCGCACGATCAAGTCGGTGACGTTCGTGATCGACGAAAACCCGACGCCCGTTGTCGCCGTGTTCCATCTGGGTGACGGCCGCGACAGCGTCACGATCACCTTGAACTTCCGGATCGATCGCCAGTCGGATGTGCGCGCCATCGTCGAGGCGAGTGACGGACAGCTTTATATGGTCAGTCGGCTGGTGAAGTTTGCGGGCGGCCAAGCTTCATGCTCGGCGCCGCCGCAGGGAAACCCGGCGGAGATCGCGGCCAGCATGGGCAGGATGAAGTTCGCGCAGCTTCCGACGGAAAGCGCAGCATCGCCGCTGCTGGCGCGCGCCGAGATCGATCTCAGCCATCCCAACCACACCGGCATGGTGATGGATCAGCAGACGCTGCTCTATACGCCGATGAAAATGGTGTCCGAGATCACCGTGAAGCACGGCGGCGATTTGATATTCCGCACCGAGGGTTCGATCGCATTATCGCAAGACCCTTCGATTACCTTCGATTTCAATCGCACCAATATCCAAGACCTCACCGTCATGATGAAGGATACGGACGGCGGAAGCTGGACGCGGACGTTTCCGGTCGGTCAGCCGAGCTGAGCTTCGGCACATCGCAGGCTTCGGTTCGAGCCAGCCGAGATAAACCTCGCGTAAAAAAGGCGCGTCTCACGACGCGCCTTTGAATTGTCTGCGATGATTGGCGGTCAATCCTGCGGACCGCCGCCACCGCCTCGGTATGGAGAATATTGATACGGCTGGCCGTCGTTGGGGGCACCTTGATCGCCACCATCTGGACCACCGTCGTCGGCGCCGCCGTCATCACCCTGACCGTCATCGCCCTGAGGCCCGACGTTCGGGCCGGTTTCGTAGTGTTCGGTCCGATCACCCGGAGGTGGAGCACCAACTCCCCGCGGTGGCTGAGCATCGCCCCGCGCCAGAAGCGGTGTGATGCGGCGCACGGCAACGCGCCGGTTGAGCCGCTCCGGCTGTTCCGTCTGCACTTTGAGGTAATCCTCGCCGTAGCCCTGCGTCGTCAGGTTTTCGAACGGCACCTGGAACTGCTCGCTCAGCACCTCGGCCACGGATTCGGCGCGCCGGTCCGAAAGCGACAAGTTGTCTTCCGGAGAGCCGACCGCGTCCGTGTAGCCTTCGATCAGGAAGACCTCGTTGGGATTGCGGTGGATCACGCGTTTCATGGCGCGCGCGACGCGGTCGAGCTTGCCGTATTCGCTGGGATCGACGTCCCACGAGCCGAACTCGAAGTTGATGTCGTCGAGATCGACGCGGCGCATGCGGTCGCGAAGCCGGGCCGTGGCGCGGATTTCATCGAGCGTGTAGCGATCGCTGAAATCCTCGACCGGCGGCGCGCTCAGAGCGTCGTAGACGTCTTCGTCGCTCGCGCCGTCGTATTCGACGATGTACTGGTCGCGCGGGATTCGGACATGCGGTTCCGGCACGTTGATGACCGAGTTCAGGATCGCGGCTCCGGCCGCGACGCCGAGACCTATACCGACGCCGGTTGCGATATCCCTGCCGATGCCGCCGCCATGCCCCCGGCGGCGATTGTCGATGATGATGACATCGCGACCGTCGGGCCCACGGCGGTATCTCCTGATGAGCTGGCCGTGCGCGTCAGTTTCTGAATAGATTTTGACGTTGCCTGGCCGGTCGATGATCGAAATGTTCGTGCCGCCCTTGCCCTTTTCGAACCGGGCATGAGGATCGACGCGCCGCAGCCGTTCCGTCTCGTCATGTTGGATCACGAGACGGTTGTTCTGCTTGATGATGGTCCGATTTCCCGGCTCCTGGATGACGACCTTGCCGCCGGCTTCGACCTTCTCCTTGCGCCCTTTGCGCATATTGTCGAAGCGCTTGCGGGCAGCGTCGGCCGAGAGCGCCTTGGTAGGCGGCACTGGACCCCTTGGCGTCGCGAAGTTTGACGGCCGGTTGTTCTGAACTGCGGGATTGCCCGGATTGACGACCACCGGCTTGCCCCCCGTTGGGGGCGTCTTGTCCCGGTCGCCGAAATGCTTGTTGCCGTTCGGCTTGCCCTGATCTCCGGACTTGAATTGGTCGTGCCCCGGCGTTTTCGAGAACGTGTTGGGCGGCGGACCCTTTGGGGTTTCCTGGGTGACGGACGGCTTCGCGGGTGGCCTTTTCTGCGGCAGCGTCGTGGCGGCGGGCGAATGATTGCCCGGCCGAGCCGACGGGTTATTGGGCGGCGGTCCACCCGTCGTCTTGTTCTCCGGTGGCCCTGGCTTCTTGTTGAATCCCGGCGTCGCCGGCCTCATGCCGTGCTGTTCGGTGCCGGCGTGCGGCGCCCCGGATGGTCCCTGTTTGTTGTTGTTGAAGGCCGGGTTGCCTCCGCGCGGCTGGCCCGGCGGACCCTTCTTCTCGCCGTGTTCTTTCCTCTCGCCGTGCTCGTTCGAGCGCGATTTGTCGTTATGCTTCTTATCGTTGCCGTTGTCCGAGTTGCCGGCCGGAGGCGAGTTGTTGTCGGCCAGAACGGCCGGCGGCAGCGCGATGATGGCCGATAAGAGGGAGGCGGCTGCTACGGCCGCCTGTCGGGACGAGATCATGAATTCCTCTCAAATGCTGACGCGAACGCGTGTCGCTACCGCGATTCGACGCGCGGTACGTTATTGTTGTCAGCAAAAGAGGGACCGATACGGCATTTCTGCGGCGATCGCCGGACTCTTTTGAAAGCCGTTGGCGGAATGCTTCCGCGATAAGAACCTTCAAAACTAAACGCCGTGCATAAACGCTGGCGCGGTCGTTCGGGCCGCGCCAGGAAAAAATGGCCTATGCGCTAGACGAATTCGCGCGCTTTGACCGGAGTGAAGTCGATAGTCCCGTCGAGGGCGCTAATCAGCGACGCGACGATCCCAGGACCAAGTTGCTGCAGGGTTAGGATTTTACCGTTCCGGAACTTCATGGCATCCCGGTGATATGGCCCGTCCACTTGAGTGAACGTGGCTGTTTCGGTTTCGCTGAGGCCAGCCTGTTCCCGCAAATTCGCGGGAATGTTCGCGAGCCTCAACTCGGTATCGCACGCCATGCAAATGGCAACGGACTGATCGCCCGGCGCCACGAAGCCGACGCTCCCGGTTGGGAACTTGTTGCTGATATATTCCTCACCTTGTTGCGCGGGCCTGCTTCGATACATCTCGAGAGAATAATCGCACATGTCAAAACCTCATCGGTTTGTGCCTGCTTAGGACAAACCCAGGGCTTTGACGCGAGTTCCGCAATCGTGATGGCCGTTTGAAAATTAGGACTCGAGCGATTTGGCCAGCTCGGCATCCTTCCCGGCAGCACGAATGAACGCCGGGCGGCTCCTCATACGTTCAGCGTAGCTCGCGAATTCCGGCCTCTCCGGCAGCAGCTTGAACTTCAACAGCCAGTTCACACCCGAACCGACAACGACGTCGGCGGCGGAAAATCGATCGCCGAGAATATAGGGGCCCTTCGCCAGCGCCCCGGCAAGCGTCTCGATCGTCGCGTCGTACGAGCCATAGCCGAGCGATGCAGCCGGACCCGGGTCGCGCTTTAACGCTAAATCCATCGCGGCAGGCTCGACCGCGGCCTGATTGAACACGATCCAGCGCAGATACGTGCCGCGCGCTGGCTCGCTGGTTTTCGGCGCCAACCCCGCTTCGGGAAACAAGTCGGCCAGATAGAGCGCGATCGCCGCCCCTTCGGTGACAGGCGTATCGCCGTGGACGATCGTCGGCACTTTGCCCATCGGATTGATCGCGAGATATTCCGGCGTTTTGTGCTCGCCCTTTCTTAAGTTGAGCACCCTCAGCTCATGCGGGACGCCAAGCTCCTCGAATAGCCATCGGATCGTCGCCGACCGGGTATTCGGTGCGTGATAATGCACAAGCTTCAATGCGCTCATTGATCAGCCTCTTTGATTGAATGTCCTAAGTCGCAAGCGCCGCGCGATGCTCGACCTTGATGTCGAACGCGGCGGCGAGCAGGGCCTTGGTGTAGTCGTCCTTCGGATGCTCGAAGATATCGCGCGCCGGACCTTCCTCGACGACCTTGCCGTTCTTCATGACAATGACGTAGTTGCACAACGCCCTCACGACTTTCAGGTCGTGACTGATGAAAAGATAGGCGAGATCGCGCTTGGTCTGCAGATCGCGCAACAGGTCGACGATCTGAGCCTGCACGCTCATGTCGAGCGCGCTTGTCGGCTCGTCGAGCATGACGAACTTCGGCTTCAGAACCATCGCGCGAGCGATGGCGATGCGCTGCCTTTGGCCGCCGGAGAATTCGTGCGGATAGCGGTCCCGCGCATTGGGGTCGAGACCGACTTCGGTGAGCGCGGCGCTGACACGGTCGCGCCGCCCGTCTTCATCGAGTTCCGGGTTCTGGATCAAGAGCCCTTCCTCGATGATCTGCTCGATGGTCAGACGCGGCGACAGCGAGCCGTAAGGGTCCTGGAAAACGACCTGCATTTCCTTGCGCAGCGGCCGCATCTGCTTGTTCGTCAGCCCGTCGATGCGTTTGCCGACGTAGGCGATCGGTCCTTCCGATGACAAAAGCCGCAAGATCGCGAGTCCCAGCGTCGTCTTGCCGGAACCCGATTCACCGACGACGCCGACCGTCTCGCCGGCGCGAAGTTTCATCGACAGTCCGTCGACGGCCTTGACGTAATCGACGGTCCTCTGCAGCCAGCCGTGCCGGATCGGAAACCAGACTTTGAGATTGTTCGTCTCGACGACGACGGGCCGTGACGTATCCATTAACGGCGGCGCGCCCTTCGGCTCCGCCTCGATCAAATGCTTCGTGTAGGGATGTTTAGGCGCGGTGAAAACTTGCTCGGCATTCCCCGTCTCGACGATCTCGCCGTCGCGCATGACGTAGACGCGCTCGGCCATGCGCCGCACGATGCCGAGATCGTGGGTGATGAGCAGCATCGCCATGCCCATCTCTTTCTGCAACGCCTTGAGCAGTTCGAGAATCTGCGCCTGGATCGTTACGTCGAGCGCCGTCGTCGGCTCGTCCGCGATCAACAGATCGGGCTGATTGGCAAGCGCGATGGCGATCATCACGCGCTGACGCTGGCCGCCGGAAAGCTGATGCGGATAGGCATGCAGCCGTTTCTCCGGATCGCGAATGCCGACCTTCGTCAAAAGCTCGAGGACGCGGGCGCGCGTCGCGCTGTCCGAAAGCTTCTGGTGCAGCTTGATGATTTCGCCGACCTGCACCTCGATCGTGTGCAGCGGATTGAGCGTCGTCATCGGCTCCTGGAAGATGATCGAAATCCGGCTCCCGCGGATGGCACGAAGCTGGGCTTCGTTGGCCTTCAGGATGTCTTGCCCTTCGAACAGGATCTCGCCGGTCGGATGCGAGGCGGAATTCGGCAAGAGCCGCAGGATCGACATTGCCGAAACGGTCTTTCCCGATCCCGACTCGCCGACGAGCGCAACGGTTTCGCCCTTGCCGATGGTGAAGGACACGCCCTTGACGACCCGAACGGCGCTGTCGCCCTCGCCGAAAGCGACGGAAAGATTGCGGACATCGACCAGCGTCTGCTTGTTGCCCATCAGCCCTTACTCTGCCTGAACGTCTTGCGCGGATCGAGCGCATCGCGCACCGCTTCACCCATGAAGATCGCGAGCGACAGAATGATCGACACCGCGATGAAACCGGAAATGCCGAGCCACGGCGCTTCGAGATGCTTTTTGCCTTCGAGCAGAAGTTCGCCCAGCGATGGCGATCCCGGCGGCATTCCGAGCCCAAGGAAGTCGAGGGCGGTCAAAGCCGCGATGCCGCCCGAGAGCTTGAAGGGCAGGAACGTCAGCGTCGCAACCGTCGCGTTCGGCAAGAGGTGCTTGAAAATGATCTGCCAGTCGGAGAGGCCCAAGGCGCGCGCCGCGCGAACATATTCGAGATTGCGGCCGCGCAGGAATTCCGCGCGAACGAGACCGACGAGTGACGTCCAGCTGAAGATCATCAGGATGCCGAGCAGCGTCCAGAATCCCGGCACGAACAGCGACGACAGGATCAGCAGTACGAACAATTCCGGTATGGAGTTCCAGACTTCAAGCAGGCGCTGGAAGATGAGATCGACCTTGCCGCCGAAGTAGCCTTGCACCGCGCCCGCGATAATGCCGAGCGCCGACGAGACGATGGTCAGCAGCAGGCCGAAAAGAACCGAGACCCGGAAGCCGTAAATCACACGTGCAACGACGTCGCGTCCCTGGCTGTCGAGCCCGAGCCAGTTGGTGTTGCCGAGTTCTTTAAAGCGCGCGACCTGATCCGCCGGCGCGTCGCAGAGCTTCAGCGACGAAGCCCACGGCGGCGGCGCCGGATAGCCGAGACAAATGCCGTTGTCGCCGATGCGCCCCGGATAGTCCTTGTTGATCGTGTCGTAGGAGTAACGGATCGGCGGCCAGACGATCCAGCCGTGGGCCTTGATCTCGTTTTGGATATCCGGCGTGCGATAGTCGGTGACGGCCAGGAAGCCGCCGAACTTTTCTTCCGGATAGTCGACGAGCACCGGGAATAGAATCTCGCCCTTGTAGCTGACGATCAGCGGCCGGTCGTTGGCGATGAACTCGGCGAAAAGCGTGACGAGAAACAGCCCGGAGAAAATCACGAACGAACGATAGCCGAGCTTATGCGCCTTGAACCGTTCGAGCCGCCGGCGGTTGACCGGCGACAGACGGAAGCGCCTTTTGAAACGTTGAAATCGCGTCAGCGGCGGCGACCCTGATGCCGTCGTCTCGGCCGGTCCGTTGTCGGTTTTCTGATCCATCGCCTCAGACCTCGCGCGTCTCGAAGTCGATGCGCGGATCGACGAGGGTGTAGACGAAATCGGATATGATGCCGACGACCAGGCCGATCAGCGAGAAGATGAAGAGCGACGCGAAGACGACGGGATAGTCGCGCTTTTCGATGCTCTCGAATGACAGAAGACCAAGCCCGTCGAGCGAAAAGATTGTTTCGATCAAAAGCGCGCCGGAAAAGAAGGCGCTGATGAAGGCGGAGGGAAAGCCCGAAATGATCAGCAGCATGGCGTTGCGGAATACGTGCCCGTAAAGCACCTGATGTTCGGTGAGCCCTTTGGCCCGCGCCGCGACGACGTACTGTTTACGGATTTCATCGAGGAACGAGTTCTTCGTTAGAAACGTCATCGCCGTGAAGGAGCCGACCGCCATCGCGATCATCGGCAGCACCAAATGCCAGAGATAGTCGGTGATTTTTCCGAAGAACGAGAGCTGGGCCCAGTTGTCGGAAAAGAGCCCGCGCGACGGGAACCACTGGAAGAACGACGAGCCTGCAAACAGGATCAGCAGGAGGATCGCGAAAAGAAAGCCGGGGATCGCATAGCCGATGACGAGCACGGCGCTACTCCACGTATCGAACGGCTCGCCGTCTTTCACCGCCTTGCGGATGCCGAGCGGAATGGAGATCAGATAGGTCAGCAGCGTCATCCATATCCCGAGCGAAATCGAGACGGGCAGCTTTTCCTTGATGAGATCGAGCACGGAAACGTCGCGGAAGTAGCTCTTGCCGAAATTGAACGTGAGATAGTTCTTCATCATCAGGATGAAGCGCTCGTGCGCGGGCTTGTCGAAGCCGTACTGCTTCTCAAGGCTCTTGATGAATGCGGGATCGAGCCCCTGCGCGCCGCGATATTTCGAGGTGATGGAGTCAGCGGCACCGCCGAGTTGTCCGCTCGTCGCCCCGCCACCACCCAGAGCGTCGCCACCGCCGCCGCCCATGCGGCTGACGATCGACGAGGAGTGCCCCGTTAGCTCGGCAATCATCCGTTCGACCGGGCCGCCCGGTGCGAACTGTATGATGATGAACGAAAACAGCATGATGCCGAACAATGTCGGTATGATCAGCAGCACGCGTTTTAAAAGATAGATGGCCATCAGGGCTTCGCCTGTTGTTCCTGGGACTGCGCTTGCGGTTTGCCGGAAGCCAGAGCTTCGGCCTTCTTCGAATCGAACCACCACGTGTCGAGCACGCCGGCATCATACTTGGGCTGCACGGCCGGGCGCGAGTATTTGTTCCAATAGGCAATCGAATACGACGGCTTATACCAGTGTGGCACCCAATAGTGTCCGGCGCGAAGCACCCGGTCTATGGCGCGCGTCGCGGTGACCAGCTCGGTACGGGATTTTGCGGCCGTTACTTTGTCGATCAGCGTATCGACGACCGGATCGGATATGCCGGCGAGATTGAACGAGCCGTCCATTTTCGCGGCTTCCGAACTCCAATAGCTGCGCAACTCGATGCCAGGCGTCAGGCGTAAGGAATAACGCTGCGTCGTCGCGTCGAAATCGAAGGCTTTGACGCGCCGCTCGTACTGCGTGGGATCGACGAGACGCCATGAAGCATCGACGCCGATGCGCTTCAGGTTCTCTGTATATGGAACACTGATGCGTTCGAAAGCGGACTCGAAATCGAGGAATTCGATCGTCAGCTTCTCGCCCTTGGCGTTGTGCAGCATATGATCGGGACCGGGTTTCCACCCTGCCTCAATCAGCAGGTCGCGCGCCTTCCTCAGATTGTCGCGATTGTTGCCGCTGCCGTCCGTCACCGGCGGCTTATAGGGTTCCCCGAATACCTCGGGCGATAGCTTGTCCTTGTACGGATTGAGCAGCGCCAGCTCCGCCGCGCTCGGCATTCCCGACGCTTTCATATCCGAGTTTTCAAAGTAGCTCGTCGTGCGCGTATAGAGCCCGTAGAAGAGTTTCTTGTTCGACCACTCGAAATCGAACACCAGATCGAGCGCCAGACGCACGCGCGGGTCCTTGAACTTGTCGCGCCGCGTATTGAGGAAAAAGCCCTGCGCGCCGGACGGCCGGTTGTCCGGCAACTGCGCCTTGATCAAGCGCCCTTGGTGGACGGCCGCGATGTCGTATCCCGTCGCCCAGTTGACGCTCGAAAATTCTTCGCGGAAATCGAGTCCGCCCGATTTGATCGCCTCAAGCTCGACGTTGCGGTCGCGAAAATAGTCGTAGCGGATCTCGTCGAAGTTATAGCGGCCTCGGTTGACCGGAAGATCTTTGGCCCAATAGTCGTTGCGCCGTTCATAGGTGATGTACGTTCCGGGATTGAGTTCCTTGATCCTGTAGGGGCCCGATCCAAGCGGCGGCTTCAGCGACGTCTCGCCGAACGGCTGCGTCGTATAATAGGCTTTTGAAAGCACGGGCAATTGCGCGACGATGGTCGGGAGATCGCGCGTCAGCGTGCCTTTGAACGTATACCGCACAGTTTCGGGGTCGAGCGCTTCCGCCGCAACGACATCGCGCAGCGGCTGCGAAATCGCAGGATGCGCCGCCTCGCTCTTGAGCAGAGTAAAAGAGAATGCAACGTCGGCCGCCGTCACCGGCGTGCCGTCGGAGAATTTGGCTTCCGGCCGGAGCTTGAATGTTACCGACATGCCGTCGGGCGCGACGTCCGCGGATTTGGCGATGAGGCCATAGACGGCGTCGGGTTCGTCCTGCGCGCGGACCATCAGGCTGTCGAACAGGAAGTCGAGACCCTGCGCCGCGTCGCCTTTCAGAATGTACTGGTTCAGCGTGTCGAAGGTGTTGGCACCGCCCGTTCCGAGCGTCACCATGCGGCCGCCCTTCGGCGCGTCCGGATTGACGTAATCGAAATGCTGAAAATCGGCAGGATATTTCAGTTCGCCAAAAACCGAGAGGCCGTGGCGCGGCTCGGCGTCGGCAATCGTAGCCAACGCGCTGGAGAACAGCGCCGCGAGCACGGCGAAAATGTATAGTTTCGGCGTCATGGTCGTCCGCGTTCGGAAAGAGACCGGCACCGGATCACTTTGCCCTTGCAGCTTCGACGGCCTTCTGTTTTGCGGCATCGATCCACCAGACTTGCATCGTCGCCGAGGTCTGCGACGGCAATTTCGCGGGCCGGCCGAAGATGTCCCAATAGGCGACGCGCTCGTAAGGATAGTACCACTGCGGAATAACGTAATAATTCCACAGCAGAACGCGATCGAGCGCGTGCGTGGCGGCAACGAGTTCGGCGCGATCCTTCGCGAACACGATCTTGTCGATCAGCGTGTCGACGGCGGGATTCTTGATGCCGATCGTATTGCGGCTTCCTTTTTTATCCGCTGACGCCGATCCCCAGAAATCGCGTTGCTCGTTTCCAGGCGAATTCGATTGCGCGAAATTGTCGACGATGATGTCGAAGTCGCGGTTGTCCTCGCGCTGTTTGTACTGCGCGTCGTCGACGTTGCGCACCGATGCGTTGATTCCGAGTGCTTTGAGGTTTTGCACATACGGAAGAATGATCTGTTCGAAGGTGTCGCCGTTGATCAGAAATTCGGCATTCATCTGTTCGCCGTTGGCGTTGCGAAGAACGCGCGCCGTGTCCACGGAAGATAATCCGACGGCCCGCATCACCTTGCAAAAAGCTCCGCACGAAGTGTCGGCCGGCGTTTCGCTGGTGATCTTCCAGCCCGCGGCCTCGAGCAGCTTCAGCGCTTCCTGCTGGTGCTTGCGATAGTCGCCTTCCTTGGCGTTGACCGGGTTTTTCCATTCGGTCGTGAAGACCTCGGGCGGTACCTCCGATTTGATGCCATTCAAGATCTCGAGTTCGCGCCCTTCGGGCAACCCCTTGGATTGCAGATCCGAATTCTCAAAGAAGCTGTTGAGCCTCAGATAGGACCCGTAGAATAGCTTTTTGTTGGTCTCTTCGAAGTTGAAAAGCAGATTGAAGGCGTGCCGCACGCGCGCGTCTTGAAATTGGGGGCGGCGGGTGTTGAAGACAAATGACTGCATTCCCGCGACGCGCTTGATCGGAATGGCCTCCTTTTTTACGAGGCCTTTTTTCAGCGCATCGAAATTGTATTGGGTCGCCCACGCCGAAGCACGGTTCTCCGCCCAGAAATCTAACTTTCCGGTTTTGAAATCTTCGAATGCCGGTGAGCGGTCGCGATAGTAGGTGAACTCGAGCGTATCGTAGTTATATTGCCCCTTCATCACGGGCAGATCCTTCGCCCAATAATCGCGAACGCGCTCGTAGACGATCTTGCGCCCGGTATCGACCGACTTAACCCGGTAAGCACCATTGCCGAGCGGCGGTTCGACCGTCGTCTCGTCGAGATTGCGCTGCTTGCCGTTGGCGTCCTTGCCTTGCCAATAATGCTGCGACACGACATTGATCTCGCCGACGATCATCGGCAGCTCGCGGTTGCCCTTCGTGTCGAACGTGAACTTGACCTCGTGGTCGCCCGTCTTCTCCGCCTTCACGACGTTCTTGTAGTAGAACGCATAGAACGGATTGACCTTCTTGAACTGCTCGAACGAGAAGATCACGTCCTCGGGGGTAATCGGCTGGCCGTCGTTGAACTTGGCTTCGGGGCGCAGTTTGAACGTCACCGATGAATAATCGTCGGGATAGGACGCGCATTCAGCGATCAAACCATATTGCGTCGACGGCTCGTCGGAACTCGTCGCGAACAGGCTGTCGAAAACCAGGCCGAGCGCGGCGGCCTTGACGCCTTTGTCGGAAAAGGGATTGAGCGTGTCGAACGTGCCGTCCGCCCACTGACGCAGCGTGCCGCCCTTCGGCGCGTCGGGATTGACCCAATCGAAATTCTTGAAGTCGGGCCCGTATTTCGGTTCCCCGACGAGGGACATCGCGGTCCGGCATTGCGGCTCGTCAGCGTGGGCCCGGCTGATAGCGGGTCCGAAATTGAGCAGCGCCATCGCGGCAAGGGTTAACAGCGTTAGGCGCATGCGCATATTCGGCTTCGTCCTCTTTGGTCGACCTGGAGTCTAACATAGCTCGTGAGCCCGGGGATAAGTCCGATCTCACATACAAAACGACCCCGCCAACGGGTCGGCAGGGTCGCAAACTTTATGAGGCTTAGCGAGTTAATATGCTGTCATTTGGGCAGCGGAACGGGCGTATCGTTGAGAGTTGCCAGATAGGCAATGACGTCCGCCTCGTCGCTCTCCGAGGGCAGGCCGTTGAAGATCATCTTGGTGCCCGGAATATAGGTCTTCGGGCTGTGGATGAACTTGGCGAGTTCATCGAACGTCCATGTTCCACCCTTGGCTTTCATGGCTTCCGAATAGGAGAAGCCCGGATAAGAGGCTCTCGGGCGATTGACGACGTCCCAGAGATTGGGCCCGACCGTCGGCGTCTTGCCTTTTTCGGAGACATGGCAGGCCTGGCATTTTCTGAAAATCGCCTTGCCGTTCTCGGCATTGGCCTTGGGCAGCAGCGCCATCACCTTCTTGGCGGCGTCGTCCGGAGTTTCGACCGCAGGCGCGGCCCCCGCTGCCGAAGCCTCTTGCTTTCCGGTCTCAGGAGCCGGGGCCGGCAACGTGAAGCCCGGCTTTTCCGGCGCGTGGCCGACGTTCATTTCGATAATGGTTTTTGTCCCAAAGATCAGCAGCAGCGCCGCGAGTACGGCACCTGCAATCTTGGTGAACTCGAATTGGTCCATTCCTGAGCTCCCCCGTGTCGGCGATCCGACGGCGTACACGTCATGCGTGAAGAGACTTCTCAAATCAACTGTGACGAGGCCAATCGGAGGTATATAAGCTCACCTCTCTCATGCAAGCACGCAAACGATCTTGCACCGCGACGACAGCGAGACAGTTTGTCACCGAGCGATGATTCTGACCGCCTGATGCAAGATACATTGATCGTCATACCGGCTCGCATGCACGCGACCCGGCTGCCCGGCAAGCCGCTCGCCGATATCGGCGGCATCCCGATGATCGTGCACGTCTGGCAGCGCGCGACGGCGGCGAATGCGGGGCATGTGATCGTCGCGACCGACAGCAGCGAAATCGCAAATGCCGTCATTGCCGCCGGTGGTGACGCGGTGATGACACGAGCCGACCACGCATCCGGCTCGGACCGCATTTATGAGGCCATCACGAAAGTGGACGCCGGCCGCGCAAGTATTATCGTCAACTTACAGGGCGACCTGCCGACGCTCGATCCGCACCTCGTCCACCAGTGCATCGCCCCGCTCGCAACACCGGAGGTCGACATCGCGACGCTGGCTGCCGTGATTTCCGACGCCGAGGAACGCACCAATCCCAACGTCGTCAAAGTCGTCGGCACGCCATTAGCCGAGGATCGCCTGCGCGCCCTTTATTTCACCCGCGCCACCGCGCCCTCGGGCGATGGACCGCTCTACCACCACATCGGCATCTATGCTTATCGCCGCGACAGCCTCGAGCGCTTCGTGACACTGCCGCCGTCGCCGCTCGAAAAGCGGGAAAAGCTGGAGCAGCTGCGCGCGCTCGAAGCCCAAATGCGCATCGACGTGGCGATCGTTGACACCGTTCCCCTAGGTGTCGATACTCCGGCCGACCTTGAGCGCGCTCGTCGCCTTCTTGCGCCATGATTCGCCCGCTCCTCCTTCTCCAAGAAATCCGAACCGTGCAATTGCCATGACGCAACGATCCGAGTCTGCCGCCAGCTCCGGCAAAATTTCCTATCAAGGAGAGCCGGGAGCCAATTCGCACCTCGCGGCGCGCGAAGTTTATCCCGATTTGGAACCCGTCGCTTATCCGACCTTCGAGGACGCGATCGCTGCGGTCAAATCGGGCGACGCCCGCTATGCGATGATCCCGATCGAGAACTCGGTCGC
>DATBRP010000183.1:0-5687 GCA_036560245.1 Hyphomicrobium sp. | reverse complement strand
CACGCATTACGAGAATGGTACGGCGACGAAACGTAGATCGCCTTTGCCGTCCTCGACGCGAAGCAGCACGGCTTTCCGGCCGGATTTTTTGACCTTGTCGATGCTGGCGGCCACGTCATCAGGCTCCGTGACCGCTTCCTGCGCCGCCTCGACGATAACGTCGCCGGGCTTCAAGCCCTTCTGCTTCGCAGGGCTCTGCGGATCGACCGCCTCAACGACGACGCCTTTGATCTTGGCGTCGAGCCCATACTTTTTGCGCAGCTCGGGAGTGAGCGCTGAAAGTTTAAGGCCTATGATGGCTGCACCAGGAGGCACATTTTCCTGCTTGCCGGTGCCTTTGATATCGCTGCCGTTATCATCGTCGTCTTCGAGACGACCGACGGTGACCTGCAGCGTCTTGTGCTGACCCTTCCGCAACAAATCGACATCGACCGCCTTGCCGATCGGCGCCTGCGCCACGATTCTGGGCAAGCCGCGCATGGTCGAAACGTCTTTGCCATCGAATTTCATGATCACGTCGCCGGCTTCGAGTCCGGCCTTCGATGCCGGGCTGTCGGGTGTCACCGCCGAGATCAAAGCCCCGCTATTTTCCGGCACTCCGAGCGTCTCGGCGATGTCGTCCGTGACCGACTGTATCTTGACCCCGAGCCAGCCGCGACGCACTTCGCCGAATTTCTTCAACTGCTCGACGACGCTCGAAACCGTGTCGGAAGGCACGGCGAAGCCGATGCCGATCGATCCTCCCGTCGGCGAAATGATCGCCGTGTTCACGCCGATGACTTCGCCGTCCATGTTGAACAGCGGCCCGCCCGAGTTGCCCTTGTTGATGGCTGCGTCCGTCTGCAGATAGTCGTCATAAGGACCCGAATTGATATCGCGGCTCTTCGCCGAGATGATGCCGAGCGACACCGACCCGCCGAGCCCGAACGGATTGCCGATCGCCATGACCCAATCGCCGACCTCGATCTTGGCGGACGATCCGAACTTCACGTCGGCGAGCGGCTTTTTCGGCGTGACCTTGAGCAGCGCCAGATCGGCTTTCGTATCGCGGCCTATGATCTTGTCGACCGTCAGCTTCGAACCGTCGTGGAAGTTGATATCGATTTCTTCCGCGCCTTCGATGACGTGATTATTGGTGACGATCAGGCCTTCCTTGCCGTCGATCACGAAGCCCGAGCCCAGCGACGATATCTTGCGGTCCGCGTGCGGAACGCCGCCGCGCTTGTTGAAGAAATCGTCGAAGAAATCTTCGAACGGCGCACCCTTCGGCACCTTCGGAAGCGGCACGCCGGCCGGCCCCTTCACCGTCTGCGACGTCGCGATATTGACGACCGCGTCCGAAAGCCTTTTGGCGAGCGGAGCGACCGACGTCGGACCATTTTGAAATGCCTGCGCCGCACACGGCAGCAGCGCCACGGCCATGATCGCGCCGAAGGAGATGCGGTAGAAAAGCGCTGAACCTTTTCCGGTCATTGCAGAACTCCAGGGTCTAACCCACGCGAGGGCCCGGCGGGCTCGCCGAGGGTTAATTGGCGCAACATCAAAGCGTCAACGTGACGATCGTAGCATAATGCCGGGATGCGGGGACAAGTTGGCTGACGGATTATCCCCGGGCCAGCCAGACCATGAAAACGCCGCCCGCCACGGCCGCCAGGGCGGCGGTCTGTATGGGACCGTTACTGCGGCCGGCGATTTCCGTGACCACACGCCGCGCAGCGTCCGGCGCCAGCGCCCAGAACAGGCCCTCGAGAACAAGTGCGATCCCAAGGCCTGCCAGGAGGTCGTTCATTGGTTCGGAGCAGCGGGAGCGGCCGGAGCGGGAGCACCCTTCATGCGCCCATTCGGGTCCTCGAAGTACCGGAAGAACTCGCTGTTGGGCGACAGCAGCATCCGCGTATCGTCCGGCTTCAGCGCGGTCGTATAGGCCTGCATTGAACGATAGAAGCGGAAGAAGTCGGGATCCTGCCCGAAAGCTTCGGCGAAAATCCGGCTGCGGTTGGCCTCGCCGTCGCCGCGAATCTCGTCCGATTTCTTGGTCGCTTCGGCCTTGATGATCGTCACGGCCTTGTCGGCGTTGGCGCGGATGCGATTGCTCTCGGCCTCACCTTGCGCCCGCAATTCCGTTGCCTCGCGCACTCGGTCGGCGCGCATCCGGTCATAGACCTTGACGAGGTTGGTCTTTGGCAGATCGGCGCGTTTGATGCGCACGTCGACGACCTCGAGCCCGTAGTCGAGGCCTTCCTTGTTGACCTGCGCTGCGATCGTCTTCATCAGGCTTTCGCGCTTGTCCTTGACGATCTCCTGAAGCGTCGCGGAACCGAGCACGCGGCGAATTTCCGATTCGATCAGCGGCCCGACGACGTCGCGCACGCGATCCTCATAGCGCACGTTCTGATAGAACTTGAGCGGATCAGTGATGCGATAGCGCGCGTAAGCATCGACGATGAGACGCTGCTGGTCGGACGCCGTCACTTCCTGCTCGGTCGTGTCGAGATCGAGAATGCGCTTATCGAACTTCTGCACCGTATCGATGAACGGAACTTTCCACTTCAGCCCCGGCGTCGTGACGATCTGCTGTGTCTTGCCGAAGCGCAAAACAAGCGCCTGCTCATTTTGATGCACGATGAACGCCGACGCATAGAGACCGAGCAGCGCGAAAACAGCAACAGTGACGATGAATGCAAAGAACGCCCGCATGTTATTTCGCTCCTTCGGCAGGTTTGCTCTTTTGGAGCTGCTCAAGCGGAAGGAAAGGCACGACACCCTGGGAGCCAGGCTTCTGATCGAGGATCACCTTGTCGGTGCCCGATAGCACGCGCTCCTGCATCTCGAGGTACAAACGTTCGCGCGTCACGTCTGGAGCCTTCTTATATTCGTCGTAGACCTTGAGGAAGCGCGCCGCCTGACCCGTCGCTTCAGCAACGGTCTGATCGCGGTAGCCTTCTGCGGCCGCGACGATGCGGTCGGCATCGCCATGTGCCACTGGCGTCACCTGATCCGCATAGGTCTGCGCCTGCTTGATCAAAGTCTCTTTCTCTTGCGCCGCTGCGGCAACCTCGCGGAAAGAATCGATGACCTCTTCCGGCGGATCGACTTCTTTGAGTTGCACCTGATCGATCTTGATTCCGGCCCGATAGTAGTCGAGCGTCTTCTGCATCAGTTTCTGGACGTCTTCCTGTGTCTGCGCACGACCGCCCGTGAGAAGCGGCTGCAGGCTCGACTGGCCGACGACTTCGCGCATTGCGCTTTCGGCGACCTCGCGCACGGTCGTTTCGGGCTGTGCGATATTAAACAGGAACTGTTCGACGCCGGTGTCGCCGTTCGTCGGATCCTTGTCCGGGCTGATGCGCCAGAACACGACGAAGCGCACGTCGACGACGCTGCCGTCGCCGGTCAGCATCAAGCCGCTGTCCGGCGATCCGACGGTGCTGCGTGCGCTGCCGACTTCCGTCGTTCGCTGCAACGTGAGTTGCGGCAGCCGGACTTCTTCGATCGGATACGGCAGCCGCCAATGCAGGCCTGGCGGGTCCCATCGTTCATACTTGCCGAAGCGCAGCACGATGCCTTGCTCGTCCGGATTGACGCGATAGAAAAATCCGTAGAACGCGACGCCGGCGAGCAACAGAAATCCGACTAGAAAAATGAAGGCTCTCGGAACGCCGCCGCCAAAGCCGCCGCCGCCATTGCCGTTACCGCCGCCACCGCCGCGCATGACCTGCCGCATCCGGTCCTGGCCGCGACGCAGAATTTCGTCGAGGTCGGGCGGCTCCTTGCCGCCGCCACCGCCTGAGCCCCAAGGCCCCTGCCCCCACGGTCCACCGCCTTTGCGACCGCCGTTGTTGTTGCCGCCGCCGCTACCACCGCTGCCGCCGCCTTGATTACTCCAGGGCATATTAAATCAGGGCCTCGTTCGAGATTTGAGCTGAAAATGAGACTTGGGCTGAGACTCGGGCGCTGCCGTCCCCAGACCCCTCGCCGCGGCAGGGGCCAGACGCAAAACGTGAAAAATGCACCGTGAAAGCCTCGGCAACGTTGAGAAAATACAGGTTCCGGCGCAGCTTATAGGGCAGGGGTCATCCGATCGCAAATTCCGCTTGAATTGGCTAATCGCAATTTGGGGCGCCAAACCCGCTCTTCAAGTGCGTTCGGGACCGGAAGTGTCACTCTTCGCACGCTTTTCATATATGAACAGCGTCGAGGCGAAGTCATCGCGTGGCCCCTGGGGCAGAGCTTCGTGGCCGGCCTCCTGCCAAATCGCGGGATCGAGCGGCTGGAAATGCCGGTCGCCCTCGACGTTCGCATGAACGCGCGTCAGATAAATTCGATCTGCAACAGGAAGCGCCGGCTCGAAGACGCTCTCGCCTCCGATAACCATGATCTCCTCGGCGCCGCGCGTCGTCGCGAGAACGCGCGCCAGGGTCAGCGCATCGCTGACGGTTTCACACGTCGAAACGCCTGCGGCCTCGAACGTCGGATCGCGCGTGACGACGATGTTGTCCCGGCCGTCGAGCGGCTTGCCGATCGATTGAAACGTCCGCCGCCCCATGATGATGGGCTTATCCATCGTCAGTCGACGGAACGTCTTGAGATCGGAGGAAAGCCGCCACGGCAACCCGCCATTGCGGCCGATGACGCCATTTTCCGAAACGGCAACGATGAGGGAAACGATCAGATCATGCATCGGCGACCGATAGCAACGCTGCGCTCAAGAAGCAAATCGGCCTGCTTAGAAATTGTCATCCCGGGCGAGCCCACTTGCGAGACCCGGGACCCAGAGAGATCATCTTACGTGCCAGACTGGGTCCCGGCTCTCCGCTACGCCTCGGCCGGGATGACAGCTTGTCATTGGAGGGTCGGCATCCATGACGGCCCTAATGACGGAATGTTAGGCCTCAAACCGCCACCGGCGCTTTGATATGCGGCAAGGGATCATAACCGATCAGGTCGAAGTGCTTAAGCTCGAAGCCGAAAATCGATGACACGTCGGGATCGATCTTCATCTGCGGAAGTGATCGCGGCGTTCGCGACAGCTGCAAATCCGCTTGTTCGAGATGATTCAAATACAGGTGCGCGTCGCCAAGCGTGTGAACGAATTCACCGAGCTTCAATCCCGTGACTTGCGCCATCATCATCGTCAGCAGCGCATAGCTCGCGATGTTGAACGGCACGCCGAGGAACACGTCCCCCGAACGCTGATAGAGTTGGCACGAGAGCTTGCCCTCCGCGACGTAAAACTGAAAGAGACAGTGGCAGGGCGCCAACGCCATCTGCGGAATATCGGCGGGATTCCACGCCGAGACGATAATGCGCCGGCTGTCCGGATTGTTCTTCAGCGTCTCGACCGCATCCTTGATCTGATCGATCGCCTGCCCGTCGCGGCCAGTCCACGACCTCCACTGCTTGCCATAGACCGGACCAAGCTCGCCCTCGGGATCGGCCCACTCATCCCAGATCGATACGTCGTTGGCTTTGAGGTACGCGATATTGGTCGCGCCGGCGAGAAACCACAGCAGCTCGACGATGATCGATTTGACGTGCAGTTTCTTCGTCGTAATGAGCGGAAACCCTTGCGACAGGTCAAACCGCATCTGATGACCGAAGACGCTGAGCGTACCGGTCCCGGTGCGGTCGGTTTTCTTGACGCCTTCGGTGCGCACGCGGCGCAACAGATCGAGATATTGCTGCAT
>DATBRP010000182.1:0-6671 GCA_036560245.1 Hyphomicrobium sp. | reverse complement strand
AGCCCATTTTGTATCGCGTTGGGGGTAGTACATCGTGAGACTGAACGCAGTAACCGTTCTATTTGTCGGTATCGTTTCGGCGGCATTTCCGATGCATGCTGAGCAGAAGACCGCCCCGCATCAGAAAACCATCGTCGTCGCTTCGAACGCTCCGGAATCGACCAGGCTTCCGGATTTCGTGCCGGTGATAAATTTCGATCAGTTTCTGCTTGCGTCCCAGGGAAATGATTTTGGCAACGATGACGTATCAGCCGAAGCGCGCACGGCTGCAGAAGCCTTGAGCGCAAAATTCTCGGGCCCCGCACCCGATAGTTCGAATTCCAAGTTCTTTCACGCCGTAGTCCAGCAGGACCCATCCGCGCCGGAGATATTCGCCGCTATAGAAGATCCCAAGCTGCCGGTTCAGATGGCGGCTTTGAGTGATTCGGACAGCGCAACCGATCCGGAAAAGTTCGCCGAAGACGAGCCAGCCGAACCTACGGCCGAGACGCATAAACCTGCCGTAGAGAAGCCCGCCGCGCATGTGCAGACGCGCGCGCCGCGACGGGCCGTCGTCGCCCGTTCGAAACACGCGAAGCGGGGTTATGTGCCCCGGCAACAGCGTCGAGTCGCCTCCGCATCGGAAATGTCGCCCAGGTCCGGCTCGACCTACAACGGCATCGGCGCCGACCTCGAGCGCCTCGTCGGCTTCGGCTCTCTGACGCCGGACAATAGAATGACGAACTGAGGGCGAGCGACTTAACGCAGCTTTTCCTGCAGTCCCTTGAGCGTCGCTATGGCATCGGCACCGGCGAACAGGAATTGATCGACGCCCGCCTTTTTCAACGCCGCCTCGTTGTCACCTGCTCGCCCGGCCATCAAGACGAGCTTCGCACCGGCCGCTTTCAGAGCTTTTGCGGTCGACTCGGCGAGCGTCGCGTTGATCGCATCGGAGGAACAGATGCACGCCGCCGTCGCGCCGGAAGCCTGGAATGCTTCGGCCGCCGCCTCCGGAGTTTTGTAGCCGTCGCTGACGAGTGCCGTGATGCCGCCCGCCGCCAGATAATTCTTGACCCAAGTTGTGCGGACGTTGTGGTCGACGATTTCGCCCATGCTGGCGAGGAAGGCATTGAATCCGCCGTGTGCGTCGGCGTCATCGCGCAACGCTTCGAACGCTTCGCCAAGCCGGTGCGGTTTCATCGGCGTGACTTCGATCGCAGCCTTGCCGGACCGTGCGGCGCCTGCGGGCCACGGCTCGGTCTTGACGCCGTCGTCGCCGAGAATCGGGAACGCGCTGACGCCTGTCAGTTCCTGTCGCAGCGTGGCGATGCTTTTGGCGCGCGCTTCCGCCGTCTTGGCGATCGCGTCCTGAATATAGCCGGACATCAAACATGCGAGCATGCCGCCGCGCGCTTCGATGTCTTGGAAAATTTCCCACGCTTTCTTCGCCATTTCCTCAGTCAGGTTCTCGACGTACCACGATCCGCCCGCCGGATCGGTGACGCGGCCGAGGTGGCTTTCCTCTTGGCAGACGATCTGGATATTGCGAGCGACGCGCCGCGCAAAGGCGTCGGGCTTGCCGAGCGCAAACGTGAACGGCAGGACGACGATGGCGTCGGCGCCGCCGAGCGCTGCGCCCGTGCATGCAATCGTCGTGCGCAGGATGTTGGTCCACGGGTCGCGTTTGGCCATCATGCGATAGGACGTCGGGCAATTGAGCGTCACGCGGGCGGCAGCGTCTCCAGCGCCCGAGGCATCCGCGACACGCCAGATCAGACGCCGCGCCGCGCGCAATTTCGCAATCGTCGAGAATTCGTCGATGTCGGCGGCGAGCGCGACATTGATCTTCGGCAGCGCCTGGGCCGGAGCGACACCGCCCTGTTCGGCGGCGCGCAGGTAAGCGACCAGCGTCGCCAGCATGTAGGCAAGTTCCTGCGCCTCACTGGCGCCGGCGACGTGCGCGACGACGCCGTCCGCCGTCATCACCTGAACGCGCGGGCTCGCTTCCGTCGCCCGCATCAGCGCAACGGCGCGCGCCAGTGCCGTATCGAGCGGCTCCGGCAAGCGTCCCGTCATTGCCAGTACGCCGAGCGGGTCCGCGCCGAATGAGCCCTGCCGGTCGGCAACCTTGACGCCACGCGCATCCCAGACCGCAGTGAGCGCCAGCGCGGCGTCGAAGAAGTGCTCGCCCGCAACCAGAATGATCGGACAAACGTCGAGCAGCACGCCGTCGAGCGCGGCACCGACCGCTTCCTTCGTTGGCGGGAGCCCGTAGCCGACTTGCAGCCCGATCGACGTGACGCCGCCTTCGAGGTCTTCGAGGATGGCGGCGTTCGCGGCCTTTGGATCGCTCTCGATATGGAACGTGCGGATGTCCCAACCGTTGCCGTCACGCACGGGCTTCGTGCCGCGCGTGAAAGGCGCCGCGCCGGGCACCCTATCGACAGTGCTCGCCAACGCGTCGCCGCGCGTATAAAGCGGATTGATGTGCAACCCGTCGGCGGTCCGGCTGACGAGCCGTTTCTCGAAATCCGCGCCCTTCAGAGCCTTATCGACAAGGGCGCGCCATCGCTCGACGTTGGCGGCCGGAAAGCCTTCGGCAAGTTGCGTTTCGTTCGTTTCTGTCGTCGAGCGGGTCATGCAAACGGGCTCCTGGCGCGCGGCGGCGTGGTCTTGAATAGCGTCCCGGTATACCCGCTGGACGCCACGGTGCGAGCGCGAAATAACACAATAAGAGTGGCCGAATTGCCGCGTGTCTGGTGATCGTTAAATTCGCAAACCGGTTGTGGGTTCACGGCTCGGCCGCAGTTTGCTTCGGTGGTTCCTCCGTGCCATCACGAAACATGCGTCAAAGCCGCGAGTCGACGCCTGAAGATCGCGAGGAGATCAAATGACTGGAACGCCCGGCGCGTCAGGGTCCGAACACCCCGTCGCCGATCCTCGGGACTACGTACAGGACGGCCGGATACTTGTCGGTGTCAGCAAGTCAGGCCGCGATCCGGTGCCCGAATGCATTGAACTGGCGTTAGCTAATCGCCACGGCCTCATCACGGGTGCCACCGGCACCGGCAAGACCGTGACGCTGCAAGTGCTCGCCGAGGGATTTTCCGCCGCCGGCATTCCGGTCTTCGCGGCCGACATCAAAGGCGACCTTTCGGGCATCGCGGCCAAGGGCGAGCCGTCGCCGAAACTCGTCGAGCGCGCTGAGGAGATCGGCCTGATAGGTTACGGCAACACATCGTTCCCGACAGCGTTCTGGGATATTTTCGGCAACGACGGTCATCCGGTGCGCGCTACCGTGCAGGAGATGGGACCGTTGCTCCTGTCGCGCCTGATGGAACTCACCGAGCCGCAGGAAGGCGTCTTAAACATTGCCTTCCGCTGGGCGGAAGATCAGCGCGAAGCTGGCGACGACAAGATGACGATCCTCGATCTCAAGGATCTGCGCTCCGTCATCGACGAAATGGGCAAGCGCGCATCGAGCCTCAGAAGCAAATACGGACACGTGGCGCCCGCGACGGTCGGCGTCATTCAACGGCGATTGCTCGTGCTTGAAGAGCAGGGGGCCGACGAATTCTTCGGCGAGCCGGCGCTCGACATCATGGACTTTCTGAAGATCGCGCCCAATGGCTACGGCGTCGTCAATGTGCTCGCGGCCGAAAAGCTGATGAACACGCCGCGCCTCTACGCGACGTTCCTGCTGTGGCTGCTGACAGAGCTGTTCGACCGCCTGCCGGAAGTCGGTGACCTCGACAAGCCGAAACTCGTCTTTCTATTCGACGAGGCGCATCTGCTTTTCAACGAAGCGCCGAAGGCCGTGCTCGAACAAGTCGAGCGGGTAACGCGGCTCATCCGCTCGAAAGGCGTCGGCGTCTATTACGTCACGCAAAGCCCCGGCGACGTCCCCGATCGTGTCTCGGCGCAGCTCGGCAATCGCATCCAGCACGCTCTTCGTGCCTTCACGCCGAAAGAGCAGAAGGCCATTCGCGCCGCCGCGCAGACATTCCGCCCCAATCCCGATATCGACACGGAACGCGCCATTCAGGAGTTGAAGGTCGGTGAGGCCCTCGTATCGCTCCTGCACGGCAAGGGTGAACCGTCGATGGTCGAACGCACGCTCATCCGCCCGCCGATGTCGCGCGTCGGACCGCTGAAACCGGAAGAACGCAAAACGATTCTCGAAGGGGATAAGGGCAATCACGCCAAATATGGCACGCCGCTCGACCGCGAATCGGCCTACGAGCGCCTGCAAGAGCGAAATACGACGGTCGGAAAGATCAAGGAACGTCTGTCGTCGTTCTCGAATATTCTTCGCGGTAAGGGATGACGTGCTCCCATCCGTTGAAAGTCACAATTAGAGTCATTAGTTTTTTCAGAGAGATTCGCCGTCGTAGCGCTGTCGTGCGTCCAAAGAAGCGTATGAGGCGTTATAGTTGGCCGATGAGGAGAGACACATGGGCTACTTCCGGTTTCGCAAGACGTTCAGCATACTGCCGGGTGTTCGCATCAATCTCAGCAAGACCGGTGTCAGCACCAGTCTCGGTGGTCACGGCGCGACGTTGAACATCGGCAAGAACGGCGAGAACGTCACGCTCGGCGCGCCGGGCAGTGGCATGAGCTATCGCACGCCCGTCGGATTTTCGACGCTGTTCGTACTAGTTCTGCTGCTAGCGCTTGCATTCGGTGCAATCTATCTGATCGCGCCGGGAACCGTGCATACGGTTCTGCATTGGTGGCAGCCGCGCTGGTTCTGATACGCGAGCAAATAGCTTTTCGCACATGGCCGCCTCTCAGGGCGGCCATAACTTTATGGGCCAGCCGGTCCGTCTCCTCGAAAGTTCGATTGCATCGAACCAAAACGCTTGATCGCTCGTTAACTTGATCGTCGGCGCGGCGGATGAATCCACCGCTATTGATGTTAGATTGGCCTCGCATCGTCATGTTGGTCGACGGACGCAGGGTCAGCAAATGAGTGAGTCAGTGCTTCGTGACGGCTTCGTTTTCATCGGCAAAAGCGTCAAGCCCGAATACCTCGACTTGAAGCTTGCCAACCGGCACGGCCTCGTTACGGGTGCCACCGGCACCGGCAAGACGGTGACGCTGCAAGTTCTTGCCGAGGGTCTGTCGGCGCAAGGCGTGCCGATCTTCGCCGCCGACATCAAAGGCGATCTTTCCGGCATTGCGGCAGTCGGAGAGCCGAAAGATTTTCTCGTCAAGCGCGCCAAGGACGTCGGGCTCCAACCCTACGAGAACCGTGCTTGCCCGACGATCTTCTGGGACGTATTCGGCGAGCAGGGCCATCCGGTCCGGGCGACCGTCGCGGACATGGGACCGCTGCTGCTGTCGCGTCTCCTCGAACTCAACGACACGCAGGAAGGCGTCCTGAACGTCGCCTTTCGCTTAGCTGCCGACGAGAAGATGCCGCTCATCGACCTGCAGGATCTGCGCAGCCTGCTGACCAATATCGCCAAGCGCGGCAAAGAGATCACCGCCAAGTACGGCATGGTCGCGAGCGCCTCCGTCGGATCGATCCAGCGCCGTCTGCTCGTGCTTGAAGAACAGGGCGCGGAGAACTTCTTCGGCGAACCCGCGCTCGACCTCATGGATTTCCTGCGCATCGCTCCGGACGGACGCGGCGTCGTCAACATCCTCACTGCCGACAAGCTGATGGAAAAGCCGCGGCTCTACGCGACGTTCCTGCTCTGGATGCTGACGAAGCTCTGGCAATCGCTACCCGAAGTCGGCGATCAACCGAAGCCGAAGCTCGTCTTCTTCTTCGACGAAGCGCACTTGCTTTTCGACGACGCGCCGAAGCCGTTGCTCGACCGCATCGAGCAAATCGCGCGGCTCGTGCGATCGAAAGGTGTCGGCGTTTATTTCGTGACGCAGAACCCGATGGACGTGCCGAGCACGGTTTCGGCGCAGCTCGGCAATCGCGTGCAGCACGCCTTGCGCGCCTTCACTCCGCAGGAGCAGCGGGCAGTGAAAGCGGCGTCCGCAACGTTCCGTCCTAATCCGGCGCTCGATACGGAACGGGTCATTCTCGAATTGAAAGTCGGCGAGGCGCTCGTCTCGATGCTGGAAAACAAGGGCGAGCCATCGATTGTTCAGAGGACGCTGGTCCGGCCGCCCGAAGGACGTATCGGCCCGCTATCGGCGGAGGAGCGGCGGAGCGTCATCGAATACAGTCCCTATTGGGGCAAGTACGAAGAACGCGAGGATCGCGAAAGCGCACGTGAGATATTGGATCGCAAGGCAGCCGACGCGCGGTCGAAAGAAGCCGATGCTGGCGGTGTCGGCGGTTGGCTGGGTGGCTTATTGGGCGGTACGGCAACCGGACGCCGGCGTCAGGGCATGGGCGACATGATCGGCCGCGAACTGCAGCGTTCGCTGGCGCGCACCGCCGCAACGACGCTGAAAAACATCATCGTCAAATCGATCACCAAGCGCTGAGTAATGCCAACGCTCACCCGCTCGCGGCGGCTACGGGCGGCGAGGCCTTCGCCTTGAGCGGCCCGGGCTGGACTTTCGTCGTCGCTGCCGCGCCAGGAGCTTGCTCTGCTACGGGCGATTTCTTTGCCGGCGCGCGAGGTTTCACAGCCGTCGGCCACGAAGCCGGGAGCTGCCCCGGAGGCGCTTTGAGCCAAATTCCCCTTCGGCCCTCTGCGACACCCTCCGCATAGAGCGCGGCC
>DATBRP010000181.1:0-4067 GCA_036560245.1 Hyphomicrobium sp. | reverse complement strand
GAGGTTCGGGGCGTCAGCAAGACGTTCGGCACATTCAAAGCGCTCGACGATGTTTCGCTCAATTTTCCGGACGGGGAGCTTGTAGCCCTGCTCGGTCCTTCCGGATGCGGAAAGACGACGTTGCTTCGCGTCATTGCGGGGTTGGAGCATGCCGACAGCGGTCGCATCATCCTCGATGGCGACGACGCGACGAACAAGGACGTGCGCCAGCGCCACGTTGGTTTCGTGTTCCAGCACTACGCGCTCTTTCGCCATCTGACGGTGTTCGAGAACATCGCGTTCGGATTGCGTGTCCGGCCGCGTGGCGAGCGGCCGAGCGAGAAGGAAATCCGCGCCAAGGTTAACCGCCTGCTCGATCTCGTGCAGCTTTCGTGGGTCGCCAACCGCTTTCCGTCGCAGCTTTCCGGTGGTCAACGCCAGCGTATCGCGCTCGCCCGGGCGCTCGCCGTCGAACCGCGCGTGCTTCTGCTGGACGAGCCGTTTGGCGCTCTCGACGCCAAGGTCCGCAAGGAATTGAGGCGCTGGCTCCGGGCGCTGCACGATGAACTGCACATATCGTCGATATTCGTCACCCACGACCAGGAAGAAGCGCTCGAAGTTTCCGATCGCATCGTGTTGATCAACAAGGGACACGTCGAGCAGATCGGTACGCCGAGACAGATTTACGAAGAGCCGGCAACGGCATTTGCGTTCGGATTCATCGGGGCGGTCAACGAATTCCGTGGCCGCGTCGAGGGGGACTACGTGCGCGTCGGTGACGAACGCTTGCGCCACCACGCCCCGCATCTTCAGGAAGGTCAGGAAGTCGTTGCGTTCGTCAGGCCGCACGAGACCGAGATCGTCCCCGACGCCTCTTCGGACGATGGCATCACTGCCAGCATCAATCGCATTCTTGGCAACGGTGCCGTCGCGCGTGTAGAACTCGTTGCGAACGGTGATGCCCGTAAGGGACGGAAGGACTTCTTCGAGGTCGAAATTCCTGGCACCGAAGCGGCATCCCTCGGGCTTATAACCGGCCAACGTGTCAAACTCAGAAGTCGTCGCCTCAGTATTTTCCCAGAGCAGAATGGTAGATCCGCGCCGTGAATTTTCAGCAGCTACGCATTATCCGGGAAACGCTCCGGCGCAATTTCAATCTGACCGAAGTCGCGAACGCGCTGTACACGTCACAGTCGGGCGTCTCCAAGCACATCAAAGACCTCGAGGACGAACTCGGCGTCGAACTTTTCGTGCGTCGCGGCAAACGGCTTTTGGGGCTGACGGAGCCTGGCAAAGAGCTGGCGCTGATTGTCGATCGCATTCTTCTCGACACGGCCAACATCAAGCGCCTTGCCGATCAGTTTGCGAAAACAGATCGCGGTGAAATCACGATTGCGACGACGCACACGCAGGCACGCTACGCATTGCCCGGCCCCATCGCCGCCTTCCGCAAGGAGTTTCCGAACGTCCATCTGGTGCTGCAGCAGGGAACGCCGAGAGAAATCGCGGCAATGTTGAGCGACGGCACGGCCGACATCGGCATCGCGACGGAAGCCTTGGACGAAGCGCCCGAACTCGCGTCGTTCCCCTATTACTCCTGGCATCACGGCGTCGTCGTGCCGAAGGGACATGCCCTCGAAAGCGTAAACCCGCTTACGATCGAGAAAGTCGCCGAGTGGCCGATCATTACCTATCACGAGGGTTTCACCGGACGGCCGGCTGTCGACGCGACATTCGCCGAAGCCGGCGTTGCGCCCGACATCGTGATGGTGGCGCTCGACGCCGACGTCATCAAAACTTACGTAGAAGTGGGGCTCGGCATCGGCATCGTCGCGTCAGTCGCCTATGATGAAGAAAGAGACACGGGCCTGAGATTGCTCGACAGTCACCATCTCTTTCCGAAGTCGACGTCGCGCATCGCGCTTCGCCGCGGGCGCTTCCTGCGCGGCTTCGCATATCGCTTCATCGAGCTTTGCTCAGCTGACCTGACCGAAAAAGTCGTTAAAGCCGGAACCGACACCACCGCGGACACGGGTGCATAGCCTGCCACGCGATATCGGCCGCTGGAAACTTCTGCACATCCCGCCTCGTGACCTGGCCATCCAGAGCGGTGCGCTCGATTAGCCATGCTGAAGCGATCGGAAACTTAGTCCGCCTTCGCCTTCAATGCCCGAAACCAGGCGAGACTGTCATAAGTCGACGTGCGCGGCTTGTATTCGCAGCCGACCCATCCGCGATAGCCGATGTCGTCGAGATACTCGAAAATGAAGGGGAAATTGATTTCACCCGTGCCGGGCTCGGTACGGCCCGGGGTATCGGCGATCTGAATGTGCCTTATGAGTGGCAAGTGCCTGCCGATCGTCGGCGCGAGATCGCCCTCCATGATCTGCATATGATAAACGTCGTATTGCAGCCGCAGATTCGGCGCCGCGACGCTTTCAATCACGTCTGCCGCCTTCGCCGTCGAGTCGAGAAAATAGTTTTTAACGTCACGCGTGTTGATGGGCTCGATCAGTAGCGTCATGCCTTCGTCGGCAAGAGCGCGGGCGGCGAAGCTCAGATTGTCGACATACGTCTTACGCATCGTGCGGTGATCGGCGCCGGTGGGCGCGGTGCCCGCCAAACAGTGGAGCTGCGTGCAGCCGAGCGCCTTGGCGTAGCGAACAGCACGCGCCACGCTTTCACGAAATTCCGGCACCAGATTCGGATAG
Source organism: Hyphomicrobium sp. (assembly GCA_036560245.1). GTDB lineage: Bacteria > Pseudomonadota > Alphaproteobacteria > Rhizobiales > Hyphomicrobiaceae > Hyphomicrobium_B. The sequence goes on along the minus strand of DATBRP010000181.1, from coordinate 1,377 downwards.
ATCGCTATGCCGCGCTCGCCTGCGGCCCAGTTGCCCGCAGGAAGATTGAAAAGTACCAGCCTCAGACCATTGGCCTTGAGACGCGCCGCAAGATCGGCGGCATCGTAGTCATAGGGAAAAAAAAATTCCACGCCCTCAAACCCCGCCGACGCCGCGGCTTCGAAGCGGTCGAGAAACGGAAGCTCTGTAAAGAGCATCGAGAGGTTGGCCGCAAACTTGGGCATGATGGGCTTTCGGTTCCGCGCGTGTCGCCATTAAACGCTGAGTCGAGCGACGCGTGCTTCCCGGAGACGACGGAAATCATCTCCCGCATGGTAGGACGACCGTGTCAGTGGCGATGCCGCAACGTGCAGAAAGCCTTTGGCGTACGCGGATTGCGCCAGGGCGGAAAATTCATCCGGCGGCACATAGCGATTGATCTCAGCATGCTTTCGCGTCGGCTGCAGGTACTGGCCAACGGTCAGGAAATCGACATCGGCCGACCGAAGATCATCCATCACCTGCAGGACCTCTTCGCGTGTTTCGCCGAGTCCGACCATGATGCCGGATTTCGTGAACGTCTGCGGATCGATCTCCTTCGCGCGTTGCAGCAGGCGCAGCGAATGGAAGTAGCGCGCGCCGGGCCGTATCTTCAGATAGAGCCCAGGCACCGTCTCGAGGTTGTGATTGAAGACGTCGGGACGCGCCTCGATCACGATTTCGAGTGCGCCATCCTTGCGCAGGAAATCGGGGGTCAGAACCTCGATCGTCGTTTTAGGCGAGGAAGCTCTGATCGCGCCGATCGTCTCGGCGAAATGACGCGCGCCGCCGTTTGCGAGATCGTCGCGATCGACCGAGGTTACGACCACATGCTCGAGATCGAGGCGCGCCACGGCTTCAGCGACGCGCCGCGGCTCGTCGATATCGAGAGGCGAGGGCCGTCCGGTCGCGACATTGCAAAAAGCGCATGCGCGCGTGCAGATGCCGCCCATGATCATCATCGTCGCGTGCCGCTTCTGCCAGCATTCGCCGATATTCGGGCAGGCCGCTTCTTCGCAGACGGTGTGGAGACGGTGTTCGCGGACGATGGTGCGAGTCTGGTCGTAACCAGGCGAACCGGGCGCGCGAACGCGCAGCCAGCCGGGCTTCGGCATCGGCCGTGAGTCGGGCCGCGCCGCTTTCTCCGGATGACGGAGGCGCGGCTTGGGGCCGGTTGTGTCCAGTAAGGTCACCAAGATCGATTCAACTCACGAATGGCTTGGCTGGGATACTAGCCCTGATATGCCGCCCGTTGCACCTCTGACATGGCGCGCAGGCCGCTTTTGCGCAAGCCGACACGAATAGCCGGGACCAGAAACAAAAACGGGCGACCCGAGAGCCGCCCGTATGTTCAAAAAT
>DATBRP010000180.1:0-2909 GCA_036560245.1 Hyphomicrobium sp. | reverse complement strand
CAGCGGTTCGGCCGATCGCGAGATGGTCGACGCACACGACAGAGTCGCCGTGCCACCGGCTTCGCCGGCCTATGCGCTGCGCCGGCTTTGGCTCTCGGAAGACGAGCAGAGCGGCTACTACTACGGATTTGCCAACGAGGGCTTATGGCCGCTGTGCCATATCGCGTTCGTCAGACCGACATTTCGCGAGAGCGATTGGCGCAGCTACCAGGACGTCAATGCGCGCTTTGCGGACGCGGTCGCCGAAGAAGCCAAAGGCGGCGATCCGATCATTCTCGTGCAGGACTATCACTTCGCGCTTCTGCCCCGGCTTCTGCGTAATCGCTTGCCGCGGGCCACGATCCTGACGTTCTGGCATATTCCTTGGCCGAACCCCGAAACCTTCAGCATCTGTCCCTGGAAAGAAGAAATCATCGACGGTCTGCTCGGAAGCGACGTCTTGGGATTTCACACACAATTCCACTGCAATAATTTTCTCGAGACGGTCGATCGTTTCATCGAAAGCCGCATCGATCGGGAGCGGGCGTCCGTCACTCTCAACGGTCAGGAGACGGTCGTTCGCCCCTATCCCATTTCGATCGAATGGCCCCCCGCGGCGCTCGCCTCTCAAAAGCCGGTTGCCGAATGCCGAGAGGCCGTGCGGAAGCGCTTCGATATCGGCAAGAACGTGATGCTCGGCGTTGGCGTCGAGAGGTTCGACTACACAAAAGGCGTTCTCGATCGCTTGCGAGGGATCGACGAACTTCTGACGCGGCATCCGGAATGGGTCGGCCGTTTCGTTTTCGTGCAGGCCGCCGCGCCGACGCGGAGCAAGCTCGATGCCTATCAAGCGCTGCAAGACGAGGCGCTGGCTCTCGCGGCCCACATCAATGAAAAGCATGGAAATGGATCGTGCGATCCGATCCGGCTGGTGATCCGCCACCACGAACCGGATGAAGTCTTCGAACTCTTCCGTGCCTCCGATGTCTGCGTCGTCAGCAGTTTGCATGACGGCATGAACCTCGTCGCGAAGGAATTCGTTGCGGCGCGCGACGATGAAGAAGGTGTGCTGATCCTTTCGCATTTCGCCGGCGCTTCGCGCGAATTGTCGGAAGCGCTGATCGTCAACCCGTACGATCCGCACGGTTTGGGTGAAGCCATGCACGAGGCATTGACGATGCCGATGGACGAGCAGCGGGCGCGGATGCGCCTCATGCGTGCGTTGGTGCGGGAACGGAACGTCTACCGGTGGGCGGGCCAGATGCTTCTCGACGCGAGCGACCTCAGGCGGCGGCAGCGTGTATTCGATCTCATTGAACGTCGCGATACGGTGCGGTGAGTGACGGCGGATCGTCAGCCGCTGCGCCTGCGCGGCCAGTTTTTCTGCACGATAGCGAAAATGATGAGGCAGAAGGCTGCGAGCCGGGCCAGATAAAAGAACGGCTGCTGCTCGTCGGAGACATGGCCGAGGCCCAACATCAGGCGGGTCGCAGCGTCGATCGCGAAGGCTATGGCGAAGCAAAGGAACAAGGTGTCGCGCGACTGACGCCAGAAGCGCAGGAAAAATATAGCCGCGACGCAAGACGCCATCGCGGCAGCACCCAGCATGACCGAGTTAAGGTCTCTCATGACTCAGTATCCCATATGAGGCCGTAGAGGAGCACCGCCATCGCGAGAAGCATGGCGGCGTTGCGCCAGAACGAAAAGTCGATGTCGGGAAACACGACCTTATCGCAAACCAGCAGCAAGTTATTGATCGTCAGGCCGGCGAAACAGAGCCCACTCCACAGAAGCAGCCGATAGCCGCCGCGCCAGTAAGCGCGCAGCAGAAGGTAGGCGCACGTGGCGGCGGTCAGGGCGCACAGGCTATAAATGATCGCTGCGGTCACGAACGGTCCTTCCTGATCTTGAACGCATCGGAAAATTCGCGGAGACGCCGCGGCTTGGCGTGAATCAAGTTGGTGACCTGAATGAGATGACGGCCGTAGGAATCGGCAAGGCGTTCGACCATCTGGCGCTGCTCGTCGGGATGCGTCAGAAAACGATAATGTCCGTCGCTGCAACTCAGGAGATCGGCCGAACAGAGGTGTTCGAGCACGTTCGTAGCTTCGCTCTCGCTGATATAAAGCCGCGCCGCGGCTTTCCCAGCCGTCCAGGTCTCGCCGGAGTTTCGACGCAGCAACAACAGCGCCTCCAACTGAGCAATCGAGTCAATGTGTCTGAGGATGAAGTCGCGGAGGTCCTCAGGAATAAGATCGTCCGCCAATGCTGCAGCGTCCTCCTCGGTCAATGGCCGGAGGGGGGCTTGCGACCCCGAAACAGCCTTAAATTCTACTCCGGGAGGGGAGATTAAGGCTTTGATTGGTTAAATTGGTACCGCCTGCCCGGGTTGAACGGGCGACCTCTAGATCCACAATCTAGCGCTCTAACCAACTGAGCTAAGGCGGCACACGCTTTTTCGCGCGAAACAACAAATCGGGGCGACGCCGACGCAGCGGCCTACCGTTTCCCCATTCCAGTTCAGCTATCACCACAGCTGCCACCGAGGGTCAAGCGGCTTATGCCCCTCGTCAGGCGGTTCGCGACGGACCACCGCGGCGCCCGAACAGATAGGCGACGGCGAGACCTGCGACGAAGCCGCCGACGTGGGCCATATAGGCGACACCGCCTGTGTCCGCCGTCTCGTCGGTGCGCGCGATTGATCCAAAACCGCTGAAAAGCTGCAGCACGATCCAGAAGCCGATCACGATCAACGCCGGCATTTCGACGACCCGGCTAATGATGAACACGCTGACGCGCGCATGCGGGAACATGAGCATATAGGCGCCGAGCACGCCCGCGATGGCGCCGGAAGCTCCGACGTTCGGCAGGCTCGATCCTTCGCTGAAGTAGTATTGCGTGAACGTCGCGCACACGCCTGCAGCGATATA
>DATBRP010000179.1:0-3052 GCA_036560245.1 Hyphomicrobium sp. | reverse complement strand
CGCCGAACACATTTGCCGGTGTCGTTCGCGCCGAAAGATGGCGCAGCTGGCTCTATTTCATCGCCGATCCCCTGGCCACGGCGCTTTTCATCGAAGCGGCCTCGGGTTGCGAAAGTTTCACAGCCGAAGGCCTCGCAAATCGCAAAAGAACCAAGACGGACGCCAATGTTCTGCGCATCCTTTTCCGCCGTGTTGCGCGGTCGCTGACGAGCGCCTTTTCACTTCTCGTCGACATTCCGCTCGAGGTCGGCGCCGTGGTCGACAAGATCGAACTCGAGCCGCAGTTGAGCCCCACGTCGCACGTCATCGCTGCGCGGCTGTCGCTTGAATATGCCGGACATGAAGGTGTCCTGACGATCGTCATTCCGCAGATCGCGCTTGAGCCGATTCGCGATGTGCTCGCGGGCTCGGCGCCTGGCGACGCATTGAACGCCGCGCCGCAAGCATCGCGATTTCGCGACGATTCCGCGTGGTCGAAGCAACTCGCTGAAGAGATCGCCCGGTCCTTCATCGGCCTCAGTGGCGTTTTGGAGGAGCGGCCGATCGCGCTCGGAGAGGTCCAGCGGTTTGCCGTCGGTTCGGTGGTCGAGTTGACGAGCACCTCGCTGTCGCGGGTCCGTCTCGACTCCGACGAGATTCCACTTTTCTGGTGCGAGCTTGGGAAACGTGGAGGCGCGCTGACGCTGCGCGTCGAGGACGACTTTGACCAGAGCAGGGAGTCGGTCGACGAGTTCTACGGACTTTAGGGACCGCATCACAAGGCTGCGGCACGTTTCGACGCCCACAATCGCGAATCAGCGAACAACCGAACGAAGGCATATTGAGATGACGGCGAGCGACGCAGACGAGATGGAGCAAGAGCCCGGCCTCGCCATGCCGGACTTCGATCAAGCGCTCGCCGGGATGGCATCGGTCGGTTTTTCCGAAGGCGACAAAACCGAAGGCTTCTCTGGTCTGATGCCGAGCGACGCCGAAGAGACGGCCGGGATGGATGATGCGGCAGAGCCGGCCGACAACAGCGCCATGATCGCCGGCTTGCCCGTGATGATGAAGGTCGTACTCGGTTCCGCGAAGATGCCGGTCGCCACTTTGGCGAAACTCGCCAAAGGGTCGATCGTCAAGCTCGACAAGATGGTCGGCGATCCGGTCGATATTCTCGTCAACGGCCGGCTGATCGCGCGCGGGGAGGTCGTCGTTCTCAATGAATCCGCCTCGCGCTTCGGCGTTGTGCTGACGCAAGTCGGCAATCTCGCAGCCTCCGGGAAGTAATCGGGGCAGACGATGTCAACGAGAGAAACCGCTTCCGGCTTGATCGGGCCCGACCGTCCTCTTACGGGAGCCGAGAAAGTCGGCGTGCTTCTCCTCGCCCTCGGCAAAGAGCGTGCGAGCGGCCTTCTGAAGAAATTCAACCCGGAAGAGCTGAACATCATTGTCCGCTCGACCGAGGTCATGCCGACGATTTCGGCCTCCGAGTTGGAGGGAATTGTCGAAGAATTCGAAGGCCTACTGGGCCTCGGCACGCCGTTCGTCGGACGCCCGGAAGACGTCAAGCGCCTGGTGACCGACGTCATCTCGGAAAACAAATCATCATCCGATTCCAATGATTCTTTTGTTGCCCGGCAGGACGTCTGGACGCGGCTTGCGGCATTGCCGGACGATATGCTGCAAAATTATCTTCGTACGCAGTCGCCCCAGATTGCGGCCTTCTATCTCGATCGTCTCGGCAGCGAGCGCGCTTCGAGCATCTTGAAAGGCGTTTCGCCGTCCGAGCGCAACGATCTCATGAACCGCATTCTCGGTCTCGGACAAGTTGCTCCTCAAGTCATCGAGGCTCTCGAGATTTCGCTGCACGAAGAGCTGTTCGACAATGACCGCCGGTCCTCCGACAAGCACATCACGATGGCCGGCATCCTCAACAACATGGACAAGGACGCGTCCGCCGAGGTGCTTCAATACTTGGCGTCGATAAAGCCGAAAGACGCCGAAGCGATCCGCAAGATGCTGTTCAAATTCGAAGACCTCGTCCGGCTTTCGGCGAAGGCCATGACGGTCCTGATGGACGGCGTTCCTGTCGAACGCACGGTGCTTGCGCTGCAAGGCACCGATGCGGAGCTACAGGGAAAAGTTCTGGCGGCGTTGTCGCCGCGCGCCCGCCGCATGGCGGAAGCGGAATTGCAAAGCCCCGCCAATGTTGCAGCACGCGATATCGCGGAAGCACGCCGCGTGATTGTCGATTCGGTTTTGCGGCTTTCGACTGAAGGTACGATCGAAGTTCCGACACAGGCCGCCGCTTAGTCCGCACATCGTCAGGATGCTCCCGTGTCCGATCAGGACAAAGACAGCAAAACCGAAGAGGCAACCGACAAGCGGCTTTCGGATGCGCGTGGCGACGGCAATGTGCCGACGTCGCGAGAGGTATCGAATTTCAGCTACTTACTGGCGGCATTGCTGGTGATAGCGGTTCTCGGGCAGGCGTTTGCAAGCCACCTGTCGACCCTGTTGATCGGTCTTCTTTCGAATGCCGGTTCGATTCGTCTCGAAGGCGGCGGCGACACTGTTTTGCTGTTCGATGTCGTCGGAAAGGCCGCCGCCGTCGTCACCGCGCCGATCATCCTGACGTTTTCGGCCGCGGGTATTATCGCGTCCGTGCTGCAAAATCCTCCGGCACTCGTATTCAAGCGTGTCATGCCCGACATATCCCGGCTTTCGCCGTCGAAGGGGCTGAAACGCATATTCAGCATGTCGGGGTTCGTTGAGTTTCTGAAACTGACGCTCAGGCTGGTGGTCGTCGCTGCCACCAGCATCTCGATCCTGATGTATATGTGGCACGATTTCGCCAACTCGATTTGGAGTGATCCGGGCGCAATCCTCTCGCTATCGCAGAAAAGCGTCGTCGCGCTGCTGACGGCGCTGGCGCTCTTGTCGTTCACGCTGCTGATCTTCGATCTTCCCGTTGCTCACGTGCTTTGGCGGCGCTCCCTTCGCATGGACCGCCAGGAAATCAAGGACGAGAGGCGGCAAAGCGAAGGCGACCCTCATATCAAGGCGAAAC
>DATBRP010000178.1:0-2033 GCA_036560245.1 Hyphomicrobium sp. | reverse complement strand
GTTGGGATAAGGGTCATTGCGGGCTCGGCTGATAAAGTTCCTCGACCGACGGCAAGGGTATGTCGCGGCCTTCGAGACTCTGGACGATCGTGATCTTCTGCCAGATCTTGCCCGAGAGATCGGACGTCAGGCGTTCGATATCGCCGACCGTATCGACGACGACCGGATCGCTGAGCTTTTCGGCGTAGAGCGCTGCGAGCTTCGCAGTCAGCGACAGCATTTCCGAACAGTAATCGAGATACCGGATCATCTCGAACGGCGTCAGTCCGCGATCAGGAGAGCTTGATGTGTGGGCCGCTCCGAGCATGCTCGGGTCTTTCGTCAGCTGATGCATATCGATGACGTGGACGAACGAGCGAAACTCATGCAGCGCTTTTAGCGCGGTGCGCTGCTTCAAACGCGCTTCGAGGGAGGAGACGAAAAACAGCGTGGCGCCGGTCAAGACGACGATGTTGAAACCTGAATCGACGCCCTGCAGCGTGCCGAACAGATCATCGTTCGCTTTTGTGCTGCTGAAAATGATCTGGGCGATGGCGAGAAGCAGCGCGACGCCGGCGAAGATCGATATCCAGATCAGCAACCGCATCAGGACATTGGCGTGACTTATCTTATCCGAACGGTCCGTCGTTTCCTTGGCGAGAGCGACGAGATCGCGGCAGACGTTGGCAAGACCTGCGCCCGGAAAGCGTTCCTCGATACGTCGCACCAACGTTTCCAGGCTTTTGATGATGAGCCCCGGATCTAGCCTGCGATATTTCGAGGAGCTTGCCACTCGCTAATCCCGGAGAAGCTCGTTGATGCTCGTTTTGCTGCGCGTCTTTTCATCGACGCGCTTGACGATGACGGCGCAATAGAGGTTCGGGCCCGGTTCGCCGTTCGGCAACGGCCTGCCGGGCATCGATCCCGAAACGATGACCGAATAAGGAGGAACCTTGCCGAAGATTTTCTCGCCCGTCGCGCGGTCGATGATGGTCGTCGAGGCGCCGAGATAGACACCCATCGACAGAACCGAGCCTTCGCCGATCTGAACGCCTTCGGCGACTTCGGCGCGGGCACCGATGAAGCAATTGTCCTCGATGACGACAGGACCGGCCTGCAGCGGCTCGAGCACGCCGCCGATACCGGCGCCGCCCGAAATATGACAGTTCTTGCCGATCTGCGCGCAGCTGCCGACGGTCGCCCAGGTGTCGACCATAGTGCCGCTATCGACATAAGCGCCGAGGTTCACGAACGAGGGGAGCAGCACGGCGCCGGGGGCGATGTAGGCCGAGCGCCGGACGATGGCGCCGGGCAGTACGCGGAAGCCGCCCTTGCGGAAATCGGCCTCGGTCCAGCCGGCGAATTTCGGCTGCACCTTGTCCCAGTAGAAGCTGCCCGCCGGGCCGCCTGGGATCGTTTCCATGTCATTGAGCCGGAAGGATAAAAGGACCGCCTTCTTCAGCCACTGATTGACGGTCCAGATACCGTCTTTCTTTTCGGCGACCCGTACCTCGCCCTTGTCCAGCAGTCCGAGCGCCGTCTCGACTGCGTCGCGAACCGCACCTTTGGTGTCGAAGGAAATGCCGTCGCGGTTGTCCCATGCCGTCTCAATGGTCTTTCGCAGATCGTCATGAGCCATTTGGGTCGAGTCTCCGGTTCCTGATTTGCATGGCGCGAACGCCGACGGGCCTTGTCGCGCCTCGCCGCGAGAGTGTCAATTCGGGGGCCGCTCCGGAATTTCCGACGTCAGCGGAGGAACACTTGTTTAATGGTGTGAGAACGGCGGCCAATGTGCCTTGGGCGCGATTACGCGGCGAAACCGAATCAGCCATGTTTCGCCCTCGTCGGACCGCTTTTCTGCGGCCTTCGGAACAAGGAAGCGACGTCATGGCGAAATCTGAAACCACTGGCAAGAAAGTCTCCTCGGCCGCGTCGACGGTACTGAGGAGCAAGACGGCGAGCAAGGCGGAGAAGTCTGTTGCGGCGTCGGCGCTGACGCAGACGAGAAGCCCGAACGAAACGACGAGCAAGAAGGTCGCTTCAGCGGCCTCGAA
>DATBRP010000177.1:0-2896 GCA_036560245.1 Hyphomicrobium sp. | reverse complement strand
TAGGCCCAGGCGGCGGTAAACGTGCCGATGTTCTCGGCGAACCAGATGAACAGCGCCACGAGCACGAGGCCCAACAGCAGCGGCATGTGCCGGTGCGTTTTCCATATCCGGTAGTAGATCGTGCACGGTCCGATGAGAACGACAGCGGCGGCAAACAGGATCGGGCGCGCGTCCCACGTGTAATGGTGGGCGAAAAAGTTGGCATAGATCGCGGCGCTCAGAATACCCAGCGCCCAGACCGGCGGATGCCGTGTGAAGCGGAAATCAAACAGCCGCCAGCAGCGAGCGATGTAGGAACCGATCGCGGCATACATAAAGCCCGTAAAGAGCGGAACGCCGCCGATGCGCAACAGGCTCGGCTCCGGATAAACCCACGATCCAACGGATGTTTTGAATACCTCCATGACCGTGCCGACGATGTGAAAGACAAGAATGACCTTGGCCTCCTCGAAGGTTTCTAGTCTGAAGCCGAGCATCACGATCTGGATCAGCACCGCGGCGATGACGAGAAAATCGTAACGAGCGAGCGCTGCGCCCTTGGGATAAAAATAATGGGTCCCGATCAGCAGCGTCAGCAAGAGCGCGCCGAAGAGGCAAGCCCAGGCCTGCTTGATGCCGAAGCGAACGAACTCATAGGCGAAGTGGGCGGCCGGTCCCTGTGCTTCCGCCTGTTCGCCGAGTGCCGCCTCCCAATCAATGAAACGCGCCAACGGCGCCCAGAGCCTGGCCGCACTCGGTTGGCGGGTCTCATCCGAGACCTTGCGTTGCATATCTGACCCCGGAAAGCCTACCCCTGGCGAGGCCGATCATCTTGCCGACGTTTGTGGCTAAATCCCTATTCATCATTTTGGACAGCCGCCGTTGCCTCTGAGAGCAGGCCGTCCCCACCTGTCATCCCGGCCGAGCCGCTGGCGGCGAGAGCCGGGACCCAGAAGGCGGTTTACTAGCCCTGGGTCCCGGATCGCAGCTCCGCAGCGTCCGGGATGACAAATTACCCGAATGCCGCGCGTGCGGCCGGCTCCGCGAAGCGGAGTCGCACGCGCCAAGTAAGATGTCGCACGGCGATTGTCCCCGGCCCCGGTTTTCGCGTACCGTGCAGCGCAAAACGTACCAGCTCTTACCGGAATCATTGCCAGCGATGACCTCGATCCCGAATTTCGCCCACGTGCCTCTCGAAGCTGCCGCGTCCGGCGCCTCTACCGCTCGCCCGGCCGCGCCTGAAGCCCCCGTCTGGGAGACGCCGGAGGGCATTCCGGTGAAGCCTGTTTTCACCGACGCAGACACGGCCGGTCTCGATTTCATCGACACGATGCCGGGCATTGCTCCCTACGTGCGCGGGCCCTACCCGGCCATGTATGCGCTGCAGCCGTGGACCGTCCGCCAGTACGCCGGCTTCTCGACGGCGGAAGATTCGAACGCCTTCTACCGCCGCAACATCGCCGCCGGGCAGAAGGGCCTTTCCATCGCCTTCGACCTCGCGACGCACCGCGGCTACGATTCCGATCATCCGCGCGTCAAGGGCGACGTCGGCATGGCAGGCGTCGCGATCGATTCCATCTACGACATGCGCACGCTGTTCGACGGCATTCCGCTGCAGGACATGACCGTCTCCATGACGATGAACGGCGCGGTGCTGCCCATTCTCGCGCTCTTCATCGTTGCGGGCGAAGAACAGGGCGTGCCGCCGGAGAAGCTCGCCGGGACCATTCAGAACGACATTCTGAAAGAGTTCATGGTGCGCAACACGTACATCTATCCGCCTGCGCCCTCGATGCGGATCGTTTCCGACATCTTCGCCTACACCAGCGCGAACATGCCGAAGTTCAATTCGATCTCGATCTCCGGCTATCACATGCAGGAAGCCGGTGCGACGGCCGACCTCGAACTCGGCTACACGATCGCCGACGGTATCGAGTACGTGCGTGCGGGCGTCGCCGCCGGGTTAGATATCGACGCGTTCGCTCCGCGCCTCTCCTTCTTCTGGGCGATCGGCATGAACTACTTCATGGAAATCGCCAAGATGCGGGCGGGCCGCCTGATCTGGGCGAAGCTCATCAAGGAAGAGTTCAATCCGAAGGATCAGCGCTCGCTTTCCTTGCGCACGCACTCGCAGACCTCCGGTTGGTCGCTGACGGCGCAGGACATCTTCAACAACGCGACGCGCACGTGTCTCGAAGCGATGGCCGCAACGCAGGGTCATACGCAATCGCTGCACACCAACGGTCTCGACGAAGCCATCGCGCTGCCGACCGATTTTTCGGCTCGCATCGCCCGCAATACGCAGCTTCTGTTGCAACAGGAGAGCGGCACCTGCCGGACGATCGATCCGTGGGGCGGCAGCCACTACGTCGAACGCTTGACCTACGATCTGGCGCAGAAGGCGATGGCGCACATCGCCGAGATCGAAGAACAGGGTGGCATGGCGAAGGCGATTGCCGCCGGTATTCCGAAGCTGCGCATCGAAGAAGCGGCGGCGCGTACACAGGCACGAATCGACAGCGGCCGCCAGACCATCACCGGCGTCAACAAATTCCAGATCAAGGGCGACCGGGACATCAACTTCCTGAAAGTCGACAACAAGAGCGTCCGCGAACAACAGCTCGCGAAGCTGGCGCGCCTGAGGAGCGAACGCAACGAGCCGGAAGTCCAGGCTGCACTCGACGCCTTGACCGAAGGCGCGAAAGGCAATGCCAACCTGCTCGACCTCGCCGTCAAGGCAGCGCGCAAGATGGCGACGGTCGGCGAAATTTCGTTTGCGCTCGAAAAGGTCTTCACGCGGCACAAGGCTGAAATCCGCGCCATCAGCGGCGTCTACAAGAAGGAAGCGGCGATGAACCCGAGCGTCGATCGCGTCAAGAAGCTGGTCGAAGCCTTCGACAAGAACGATGGCCGGCGG
>DATBRP010000176.1:0-5595 GCA_036560245.1 Hyphomicrobium sp. | reverse complement strand
CTTTCCTCAGCATCGACAAGCTGTTTGCTGTATTGCCCCCGCTGCTGCGCGGCATTTTGAGCACGTGCCGGGTCGGCCGCGTAGAGCGCGGGATCGGCCAGCAGGGTGTCGAGCGCAGCGATCTCTTTCGTCAGCTTTTCGACATGCTTCTCGGCAGCGAGCATGGTTTTCTTCAACGGGGCGACTTCCGCGCGGCGCTCGGCTGCGGCGCGCCGCTGATCGGTACGAGACGAGCGCGCATCCCCACCATCGCGATCGTCGCGACGTTCCGGACCTTTCGCGCCGCGTTCTTCCAGCAGCAGCGCGCGATAGCTCTCCATATCACCGTCGTACGGTTTCACGGTGCCGTCGCGGACAAGCCAAAGGCGATCAGCGGTTGCCTCAATCAGATGCCGGTCGTGGCTGATTAGAATGACCGCGCCGTTGTATTCCATCAGCGCGCGCACCAACGCCTCGCGGCTATCGACGTCGAGATGGTTGGTCGGCTCGTCCAGGATCAGAACGTGAGGTCCGTGAAATGCCGTCAGCGCCAAGAGCAGTCGCGCCTTCTCGCCGCCCGAGAGATTGCGGGACACCGTGTCCGCCTTCAGGGCGCTGAAACCGAACGTGCCGAGCCGCGTCCGCCGCTGCGCTTCCGTCGCCTCCGGCATCATCTTCAGCATGTAGTCATAAGGAGTCGCGTTCGGCAGCAAATCGTCGAGCTGATGTTGCGCAAAAAAGCCGACGTCGACTTTCTGAGCTCCGAACACATTGCCGTCGAGCGGCGCGAGCCTCCCCGCGATGAGTTTCGCAAGCGTCGATTTACCGTTGCCGTTCTGGCCAAGGAGCGCGATGCGGTCGTCGTTGTCGATCCTGAGATCGATGCCCGTGAGCACCGGCGACGCGGCGTCATATCCGACGCTGGCCTTTTCGATCCGCAATAGTGGGCTGGCAATCGTCTTCTGCGGGTCCGGAAAACGGAACGGCACGACACGATCATCGACCTGCGCCGCGATCGGCTGCATCTTCGCGAGCGCCTTGACGCGACTTTGCGCTTGCGCCGCCTTACTCGCCTTCGCCTTGAAGCGGTCGATGAACGCCTGCAGATGCCGCCGTTGCTCGTCCTGCTTCTTCATCAATTTCATTTCGAGCCGCTGCTTCTCGCGCCGCGTCTCCTCGAAGTCATCATAGCCGCCCGCGTAGAGCGTCAACTTTCCCTTATCGAGATGCAGGATCGAGCCAACCGCGCGGTTCAACAGATCGCGGTCGTGGCTGACAATCAGCACCGTATGCGGATAGGCCTTGAGATGGCTCTCGAGCCACAGCGTGCCTTCGAGATCGAGATAGTTCGTCGGCTCGTCGAGCAGCAGAATATCTGGCTTCAGGAACAGAATGGCGCCAAGCGCCACGCGCATACGCCAGCCGCCCGAGAATTCCCGGCAAGCGCGCCGCTGCGCCTCGTCGTCGAAACCGAGGCCGGACAAGATACGCGCCGCGCGTGAAGGTGCCGAATGTGCGTCGATGTCGGTCAGCCGCATCTGGATTTCGGCAATCCGCTGCGGATCGGATGCGTGTTCGGCTTCGGCGAGCAGGCTGGCGCGCTCCGTATCGGCGGCCAGGACCCAGTCGAGCAGGCTATCGTCACCGCCAGGCGCCTCCTGCGCGACGTGGCCAAGCCGGGCATTGCGCGGAATCGAGATCGACCCGTCATCGGGCGCGATCTCGCCTTTCAGCAGGCGCAGAAGCGTCGTCTTGCCGGCGCCGTTGCGCCCGACAAGGCCGACTTTATGGCCGGAGGGGATGGCGACCGTGGCCTGCTCGAGGATCGGCCGCCCCTCGATCCGGTATGTCAGATCATTGATATGCAGCATGGGGAGAGCCGATAGCCGGTCCGGCCGCGGCTGTCACGTGTCAGAGGGTGACGCCAAAGCGCGCGAGGGCGGCCGCCATCAAAGTATAGGCGGCGAATGTCAGCGCCGAAGCGACCAAAAGGCTCGGCCAGAAGCCGACGCCGCGCGCCAGCAACAACGGTAAAGCGATGAACAGAACCAGCGAGGGCAGCACGTACCAGAAAATGCTCGACGAAAGATTGGCAATCTTGGCCGTGTCGCCGGTTTCCCCGTAGAGCCAGATGAATGCGAGAAGCGACGTTACGGGTAAGGAGGCCAGGATGCCGCCGAGCACGGCGGACCGCTTCGCGGTTTCCGAAATCGCCACCACCAGCACCGCCGTCACCAGAACTTTGATGGCGGTATAAAGCATCTGCGTTAGCCGGAGACGACAGGTTTCAGCGTCTCGAACAACAAGCGATCGCGGATGGCTTTATCCTGCACGGCAAGGTGCGCGACGAACCACTCCTGAACCATCTTGCAAACCTGATCGGGCTCGCGCTTGGCCAGCAGCTTAGGATTGGAGAACACCTGCAGGTCTTCTTCCTTCCAACCTAGCTTGGCGAGTTCCTTGATCAGCACGTCATAATCGCTTTTGACGGCCGAGTCGTGTTTGACAGGGTTCTTGGCACCCTCGGAAATTGCTTCGAAGATGGCGTCGGCCTGCGCGTTGAGCGCCGTCGCCGTCTCGGGGTGTTCCATCATCTGCACGACGGCTGGGCTCGTCTCGCCTTTCGAGATGAAGCCGAAGCAGGCGCTGACGCTTTGGGCGCGCAGCTTTTTCAAATGCTGAAGGAAGGCCACGGCGATGGCTTGCAGTTTGTCCGAACTCGCAGCCAACGCCTTATCGGCATTCTGTCGCCTGAGGTTGACGAGCCCTTGCGCCAGCGACATGGCGACTTCGTTGTCGGGCTTCTTATCGGCCACGAGCTTGTTTGCGCTCGAGATCTGCGACGAATACCAGTCCGGATAGTCTTTTTTGATCAGCTCCCAGACCGGAATCTTCTGCAACCGCACATCGAGAGGTGAACCGTCGATTGAAGGCGGCGGCGGAGCGGGCGGCTGCGCCTCGACGGCGGCGACCTGAGTGTCCTTCGGAGTCTCCGCAGGGCTGGTAGAAACGGAAGCCGTCGTCGTCGGTTGCTGCGCCGGTGCCGACGGGGCTGCTGCCTGTGCTTGAGATGGCGAATCCTGCGGCTCCTGCGCTTGGGCCGTCGGCGTTGCCGGAGGCGGAGATGACGGAATGACGTCGGCTCCTGCACTGGTGGGGCTTGGTTCGGCCGATGCGGCAGGCGAGCCGTCCGTCTGCGTCGCTGCGGCGGGCGGATCGGCGTCCGCGACCTTCGTATCGGCAGGAGCCATGACGACCGGCGGCTGGTCCGCACTCGCTGAACTCGAGGAGCCGGATACCATCTCCATCAACGGCCGATGATAGGCGAGCGCTAATGCGCCGCCACCGATGACGGTGATGGCCATGCTCGCGAGCGCCAGACGCTTTATGCGATTTCGGTCAAGCCGCGGTTCCGGGCTCGATTCGAAGTCCGAGCTACGGGCGACCCGTTGTGCAGCCGCTGCGTTGTTCTGCTGTGCTGCATACGTTTGAGCTGGTGCGGGCTGAGCAGCGCGGGGCGCTTGGGCAGCTTGCGGAGCCTCTGTCTGAAACGCCGTCGGAAAGACGACCGGCGCAGCCTGCCATTCGTTCATGCCAGGGCGCCAGATGAGATCGCTTTGACGGAGATAGCTGTGTGCCACGAACGTGCGCAGCTCAACGTCGGTCAGCGGACCGTGCTGTTTGCCATCCCGTGCAATGTACCACTGAATGTCGTCGGCTTGTCCGGTCATAATCGCTTCTTCGGCCCCGTGAAGCCCCATCCCTCGACCGGACGCCCTCGCGCCGGCCCACACTGTTCATACGCAATTGCGCGCGTCAATCAGGCGATTATACGATGAACCTCCCCCTTATCGTGTTACGTGCAACTGACTGCTTCAACACGACCCGTCGCCGTGCGCTTGCTGGTATTGGGCCCCCCCGCTATAAGCCGCCCAACTCTCAGGAAACCCTAAAGCGAGGCATACTTATGGCCGTGGAACGCACCTTTTCTATCATCAAGCCCGACGCGACGCGCCGCAATCTCACCGGCAAGATCAACGCCGTGATCGAGGACGCAGGTTTGCGCATTGTGGCGCAGAAGCGCGTGCGCTGGACCCGTGCCCAGGCCGAGAAATTCTATGAAGAACACAAGGCGCGGCCATTTTACGGCGAACTCGTCGATTTCATGACGTCCGGACCCGTCGTTCTGCAGGTTCTGGAAGGTGATAACGCGATTACGAAGTACCGCGAGGTCATGGGCGCGACTGACCCCAAGGAAGCGGCGGACGGCACGGTTCGCAAACTTTTCGCCGAATCCAAGGGCGCGAACTCAACGCACGGCTCCGATAGTGCCGCTGCCGCCGATCGCGAAATCGCTCTGAACTTCCGTCTCGACGAGATCGTCGGCTGAACGATCTTCAACTTCGGACGGCTTAAGGCGGCGCTGTGTTGGGCGCCGCCATTCCCGCAAGAGCTTGGTGGGGAAGGCATCATGATCTCGGTCGCCTACGTCCGAACGATGGCCCGCTACAACGCTTGGCAGAATGGCAGCATTTACGATGCTGCCGCACGCCTCAGCGACGCGCAACGCAAAGAAGATAGAGGCGCGTTCTTCAAGTCGATCCACGCCACGCTGAACCACATCCTATGGGCCGATAAGATGTGGTTGTCGCGCCTCCGTGCCGCCCCACGGCCCGTTGCGCTAACGATCGCGGAGGGGCTGACGCAGTTCGATGATTGGGATGCGCTCCAAGAAGAGCGCCAACGCTTCGACGCCCATATTCAGAGTTGGGCCGATGGTCTCGAACCTGCTGCCGCCGAGGGCAATCTGACTTGGCATTCGGCGTCGGTCGGTCGCGAGATGACGACGCCGAAGGCGCTTATTCTCACGCACATTTTCAATCATCAGACACATCATCGCGGTCAGGTAAATGCCCTCCTGACCGGCTTTGGCGTTAAACCGGCTCCGACCGATCTGCCGTTTGGACCGGACATCTACGCCGGCTGAGGCACGGCTTCCCTCGTAACGCCAAGTTCGCGTGCGAATGCCGTCTCATCGAGGGCGTTCTCTGACTTCGCGATGACGACCGTCGCAACCCCGTTGCCGACGAGGTTTGTGAGAGCGCGCGCTTCCGACATGAAGCGGTCGACACCGAGGATCAGCGCCAGCGATGCGACGGGAATATGCGACGTCGAAGCCAGGGTCGCGGCGAGCGTTATGAAGCCCGATCCGGTGACGCCCGCGGCGCCCTTCGACGTCAGAAGCAAGACGCCGAGAATACCAACCTGCTGCCATAGCGAAAGATCGGTGTTCGTCGCTTGCGCCAGAAACAGCGCCGCCATGGTCAGATAGATGCAGGTGCCATCGAGATTGAACGAATAGCCCGTCGGGATGACGAGGCCGACAACGGTCTCTTCGCAGCCAAGCTTTTCCATTTTTGCGATCATGCGCGGCAGCACGCTTTCCGAAGACGAGGTGCCAAGCACGATCAGCAACTCATCCTTGATGTAAGCGATGAAGCGGAAGATCGAGAACCCGGAAAGCCGCGCGATGATGCCCAGCACGCCGAATATGAAGATCAGGCACGTCAGATAGAACGCGACCATCAGGAAGGCGAGGCTCGATAGCTTGTCGAT
>DATBRP010000175.1:0-5722 GCA_036560245.1 Hyphomicrobium sp. | reverse complement strand
CGGGACAGCGAGTATGACGTCGCTCTTCGCGATCGCTGCAAGATCGGCCGTCGCCCGGATCGAATGATTGAGATCGACGCCGGGAAGAAACACGCGATTGACGTGACGCGCGTTGATGTCGTCCACGATCTCGGGCTCGCGTGCCCACAACGTTACCGCAGCGCCGCCATGCGCAAGCGTCTGCGCAAGCGCCGTTCCCCACGCGCCGCCCCCGATGATACTGACCGAGCGCAATTGCAAAGCCGCTTCCCCGCTTACACGCTGTCCGAACTTAGCACGCAATTTCGATGCTTGCTCCGCGGTCACGCTTTGACGCCCGCTCCGGTCGCTTTTATCGCATCCGGATCGAGCGGCCATCGCGGCCTGACCGGCGCATCGAGCCCGTCGACCAAACCCCTCGCCAGGCGCTCAGCCCCGGCCCAGGCAATCATAGCGCCGTTATCTGTACACAATTGCAATGGTGGGGCGTGAAACGAAAATCCGAAGTCTTCGGCGACGCCGACAAGGGCCGTTCGCAGAACTTTGTTCGCGGCGACGCCCCCGGCGACAACAAACGGTCTGGGACCGCCCTCGGGTACCAGGGGAAGCACCGCGCGCATGGCCAGACGAACGCGATCCGTGACGCTGTCACAGACCGCTTCCTGGAATCCGGCGCAGAGATCGGCGACATCGGAATCCGAAAGTGGCGCAATCCGCATTGCCGCATGCCGAACGGCCGTCTTCAAGCCGGCAAAGGAGAAGTGCGGATCTTCGCGTCCCGCCATCGGACGTGGAAGACGGAACCGGGACGCATCGCCGCTAAGAGCCGCCATTTCGACGGCCGGACCGCCCGGCATCGGTAATCCCAGCAGCTTCGCGGTCTTGTCGTAGGCCTCCCCCAGCGCATCGTCGATCGTTGTCGCGAGCCGCCGGTAGCGGCCGACGTCCTCGACCAACAGAAGCTGCGTATGGCCGCCCGATACGAGCAGCATCAGATAAGGCGGCCTGACGCCGTCGGTCAGCCCGACGGTCAGAGCGTGAGCTTCGAGATGATTAATCGCGAGAAACGGTTTGCCCGTTGCCAACGCCAGCGCTTTGGCGGTCGTCGCCCCGACGATGAGACCGCCGATTAGGCCCGGACCGGCCGCAGCCGCAATGCCCGAAATGTCCGGCAATCCAACTCCCGCCTCACCCAAGGCCGCACGGATCAATTGATCGAGACTATCGGTATGCGCCCGGGCCGCGATTTCCGGGACGACGCCGCCGTAGATCGCATGTTTATCGAACTGCGAGAGCACGACGTTGGAGAGAATACGTCCCGAGCCCGAACGGTCCCGCAGGACGACGGCCGCGGCCGTTTCGTCGCAGCTCGTCTCCACGCCGAGGACGAGCAGGGAATCGGAAGCAGGATCGGCGTGCGGCATCATCTCATCAGGATCTTGGCGGGCGAGGTTGGAATTCACGCACCTTTGGAGCATTAATGTCGCCCAAATTTGCCACTGGGCGCGAACGCCCCGCCTAGCATCCGGAGAAACCTCTTTGCAAGCCGTCCGCATCCGCATCGGGACTCGTGGCTCGCCGTTGGCGCTTGCCCAGGCGCATGAAGTTCGCGACAGGCTCGCCAAGGCTCACGGATTGACGGAAGACGCCGTCGCGATCACCGTCATCAAGACTACGGGCGATCGGGTCCTCGATAGGCCATTGTCTGAGCTCGGCGGCAAGGGCTTGTTCACGAAAGAGCTGGAGGACGCGCTGCTCGCGAATGACATCGACGTCGCCGTGCACTCGATGAAAGACATGCAGACAATGCTTCCCGATGGCCTCGCTATCGGTGCCGTGCTGCCACGAGAAGACCCGCGCGATGCCTTTATATCGCTGAAGCATGCGAACCTCGGCGCGGTCCCCGCCGGAGCTATTGTCGGCACATCCTCGCTCCGGCGCAAATGCCAGGTCCTCAACGCCAGGCCGGATCTGCGCGTCGTCGATTTTCGTGGCAACGTCGAGACGCGGTTGCGCAAGCTCAAGGACGAGGTCGCCGAAGCGACGTTCCTCGCCGTTGCGGGCTTGAAACGGCTCGGACTCGAAGATCGCATCACCGCGGCAATCCCGATCGAAGAGATGCTGCCGGCCGTAGCCCAAGGCGCGATTGGCCTCGAGATGCGCGCCGACGATGAGAAAACCGCGGCGTTGATCGGCCCGTTGAACGACCTCGACACCGCACTTGCCGTGACGGCGGAACGCGCCTTCCTCGCCCGGCTCGAAGGTTCCTGCCGCACGCCGATTGCCGGGCATGCCAAGCTCGACGGCGGCCGCCTTTTCTTCCGCGGGCAGGTCTTCTCGTCCGATGGAAAGCAAAAATATGACGTATCCCGCGCCGGCGCATCGGAGAACGCCCGCGATCTCGGGCTTTCGGCTGCAGACGAAGTCCTGAGCCAAGCCGGCGCAACTATCCTCGCCCGTTCGAGCGCTTGATGCACGTCCTCGTCACACGTCCGAAAGGTGATGGGGAGACGCTGAAAGCGCGCATCGAGCAACTTGGCTGCCGCGCGAGTCTGGAACCGCTCATCAGCATTGTGCCGAACGCCATCCCCGTCGCCGCCATCAAAGACGCGGCGGGGCTGATCGCAACGAGCCGCAACGCCTTAAAGGCGCTGGCAGGCTCGCCAGCTCTCGGACTGGCGACGACCCTGCCGCTTTTTGCAGTCGGTCCAGGCACCGCCGCCATCGCGCGCGGGCTGGGATTCAAAGACGTTTTTGAGGGCGCCGGCACCGGAGCCGATCTTGTCCCTATCCTCGCCCGCAGATCGGGCGACGACGGCGTCTTGGTCCACCTGGCTGGGGATGTTCTGGCCTTCGATCTTGCAGCAGCCCTGGCGCGTGAAAACGTTAACATTCGTTCCGTCGAGGCCTACCGGTCGGTTGCGGCCGAAAGCCTTTCGCCTCAAATCGTCGAGGCGCTCAGAAATCAGGACGTAGACGTCGTCATTCTGATGTCGCCGAGAACGGCTGAAACCTGGACCCGGCTCATGGTTGATCTGCCGCCGCCCGCAGATCTTTCCGGGGTGACATACATCTGTCTTTCCAAAGCCGTGGCGGACGTCTTAAGGTCGCACTTTGACGACCCAAAAATCGTGATCGCCGCGCGTCCCAATCTTGAGGAAATATTAGTCCTGTTGAAACGTCTCGCGGCACGCCCGGAAGCGGAGTAATAAAGCGTATCCGCCGGTCACGGAACCCGGCATAAAACCCTCTCTGGCCAAATAATTTTTGCTCGGAATTAACCCGGCCCGGAAACAACCCGGATTGAGTGGCATACGCGAGTTTTGTACGGAGGCCTAAGCGTCAATGGCAGACGATAAATCGAGTGCGGGCAAGGGCGCCCCTCCTGGCAAACCCGGCAAACGCCCTTACGCAACGCTCGACCTCAAGGCGACCGAGATCAAGGTCACACCGATCGCCCAGAAAGCTGACGCTGCAGCGACGAGCGGCGGCCCGAACAATGCAAAGCCCGCTGCGATTGAAGTTCCGCTCCCCGCGCCCGCATCGTCGTACGCAACAAAGCCGGACGCACGCGATCAATTCAAATCCGAGGCCAGGATGCAAGCCGAACCCAGCAAGTCCGAAAAAGTAAAGGCTGCGTCTTCGGCGGCAAGCAACGCTTCCTTCGCGGCACGTACGGCCGGCAGCGACACCGATGCAAAAGTCGTGGTCGAAAAGCACGGCGGCTTTTTCAGCCATCTCACGGCCGGTATCCTAGGCGGCGTTCTGGCGTTCCTCGCCCTGCAATGGGCGCTGCCGGAACTCGGCCTCGATGGCGCGCTGTCGTCGCGTTTCACCAACGATACGGCGGCGATCTCCGCGCGCATCGCGGGACTGGAAAAGAGGGTGACGCGAAACGCTTCGGCTCCTGATCTGAACGCCGTCGAAGATCGCGTCGCGGGACTTGAGAAAACCGTGCAAACGATACCCGCATTGACCGACAGCCAGAGACGCCTTGTCGCAGACACGAAGGCAGCGCTTGCCTCCGCTGCATCGGACTCGGGCTCGCCGCAACTCATCGAGCGCTTGGGCAAGGTCGAGGATAAACTCAAAGCCCTTGCTGATGCCGGTGCCAACGACCCGAACGCGGGCCGCGTCGAACAACTCGCAGCGCTGACCGCCAAAGTCACCGACCTCGAAACGAGCCTGTCGACACAGCTGTCGGTCTTGCACGCCGGCGTGACGAAGGATGTCGACAGCCGCATCCAAGCCGCAACGGCAGCAAGCGAAACAGCGCAAACCGGCAACCGACAGCTCTACCAGGATGTTACCGGCATTCGGAACGATACGACGCACATCGCAGCCGATGTCGCCGCCAACAAGGACGCAACGAGCCGCGTCGCTGCCGACCTCAAGGCCACGCAACAGCAGACGACCGAACTCAAGACCGCCTTCGACAGCCTGAAAACGGAAACGGCAAAGCCGGCCGATATTACGGCCGCCGTCGCGCCCATCGCGGAGCGAACCGCGACACTCGAAAAGAACGTTCAAGACGTCATGCAGGATGAGACCGCGCGCAAGAAGTCGGCCGAACAGGTCGTTCTGGCGCTCGAATTGCAAAACCTGAAGCGAGCGCTCGACAGCGGCCAGAAGTATTCGGCACAGCTCGACGCGGTCAAGAAACTCGCCGGCAACAGCGTCGATCTGACGGCACTGACGAACTTGCAGAATACGGGCGTGCCCTCGCTCGCCGACCTGAAAAAGGATTTCCTTGCCACGGCCGACGCCGCAATCGACACCGACGCTACGCCGGAGAACGCGGGCGTCGTCCAGCGTTTGTGGTCCGAAGCGAAATCGGTCGTTCGCGTCCGGCGGATCGATCTCAAACCCGATGACAAGAGCACGGAAGCAACAATCGGCCGCATGCAAGTGGCGCTCAACGACGGGCACCTGACGGACGTTCTACAAGCTGCGAAGGACTTGTCGCCGGACGCCCAGACCGCGGCGCAGCCTTTCCTCGACAAGGTCGAAGCGCGCGTCAGCATCGACAGCGCCCTCGCGGCCCTCGAATCGCAACTCAAGTCATCGATCGCTCCAGGCTCCGAGCCAGCGGCTAAGTCACAGCCTTAATCCAACGAAGGGTTTGCGTCATGGTGCGCCTCGTCGCCTATCTGCTCACAATCGCACTCATCGCCTCGCGCCTTGCTTGGCTCGCCGATCGGCCCGGGACGCTACAGATCGTCTGGCAGGGCTACGATATAGAGACGTCGGTGTTTCGCGCCGTCGTGCTGTTCGCGGCGGCGATTGCCTCGATCGTGTTTTTATGGTCGGTGTTCCGCGCCCTGTGGAACAGTCCTGCCGCCATCGGCAACCGCCTCGTCAGACGACGCCGGAAGAAGGGGCTCGACGCCGTTTCAAGCGGCTTGATCGCGGTCGGTGCGGGAGATGGCGCGCTGGCATCGCGCTTCGCATTGCAGGCGCGAAAATCGTTGCCGCACGAACCGTTGACCCACCTTCTGCGCGCTCAGTCCGCCGAGCTTTCCGGCGACCGTGCTACCGCGCGCCGCATCTATGAAGCGATGCTCGCGTCTCCGGAAACCGAGCAGCTTGGCTTGCGCGGCCTGTTCCTCGAAGCTCAGCGCGAAGACGCGAGCGAAGCGGCACGCCAGTTCGCCGGCCGCGCGCTGAATGCCAACCCAAAACTCGGCTGGTCTTCCAACGCCCTCTTCGAGCAGCAATGCAAGCAGAAGGACTGGGCCGCAGC
>DATBRP010000174.1:0-1995 GCA_036560245.1 Hyphomicrobium sp. | reverse complement strand
GAACCGCGGCTTTCGAGGGGTGACTGGCGGGTTTCGGCGCCATACGCCCTTATTGTGTCGAAAGCCTTTCCTTGAAACGGGCGCAGTGTCGGGCCTTTTCGTGCCCTGCCCCCTATGCGCCTAGATGCGCGACGGTGTGAGAGACGTGGCTACTGACGATACGATCGTTGAAGGCGTGGCCGGGCGTTATGCCTCGGCACTGTTCGAGCTCGCGAGCGAAAGCTCGAAGGTTGCCGACGTCGAAGGCGATCTCGTGAAATTTCAGGGACTGCTTGCGGAAAGTCCCGATCTCGTACGGCTGGTGCGCAGCCCGGTCATCGCGGCAGACGACCAGAGCCGCGCCGTTGCCGCGATCCTGGACAAGGTGGGCATCGGCGGATTGGCGGCGAATTTCCTGAAGCTTTTGACCAGCAACCGCCGCCTTTTTGTCGTGCAGGACACCATCAAGGCCTATCGAGCCCTGTCGGCCAAGGCGCGCGGCGAAGTTTCAGCCGAAGTGACGAGCGCCGTGGCGTTGAACGACCAGCAGGTTGCCGCCCTCAAGGAAACGCTCAAAGCCTCGGTCGGCAAGGACGTGACGCTGCAGTCGCGCGTCGATCCGAGCCTCCTCGGCGGCCTCATCGTCAAGCTCGGCAGCCGCATGATCGATTCCTCGCTCAAGACCAAGCTGCAGAACATGAAGGTGGCGCTGAGCGAAGCCGGCACCTAAACCCATAGAATTCAAACGCCGCGCGGACGCGAACCGGGCGGCGTTTCGTCGATATAATTGAGAATTTGCGAAGGGGCTTCGAGGCTCCAACAATCGAAAAACGACCAGGGAAGAGGTCTTACGTCAATGGAAATCCGGGCCGCAGAAATATCGTCGATCCTCAAGGATCAGATCAAGAACTTCGGTAAGGACGCCGAGGTCTCCGAAATCGGCCAAGTGCTGTCGGTCGGCGACGGCATCGCCCGCGTTTACGGCCTCGATAACGTGCAGGCCGGTGAAATGGTCGAGTTTCCCGGCGGCATTCGCGGCATGGCTCTGAACCTCGAAGCCGACAATGTCGGCGTCGTTATTTTCGGCGACGACCGCACGATCAAGGAAGGCGATACGGTCAAGCGGACCGGCGCCATCGTCGAAGTTCCGGTCGGCAAGGGTCTTCTCGGCCGCGTTGTTGACGGTCTCGGCAACCCGATCGACGGCAAGGGTCCGATCAAGTCGGACAAGAAGATGCGCGTCGACGTCAAGGCGCCCGGCATCCTGCCGCGCAAATCGGTGCATGAGCCGATGGCGACGGGTCTCAAAGCCATCGATTCGCTGATCCCGATCGGCCGCGGCCAGCGCGAGCTCGTCATCGGCGACCGCCAGACCGGCAAGACGGCGGTCATTCTCGACACCTTCCTCAACCAGAAGTCGCTCAACGCCGGTACCGATGAAAGCGCTAAACTTTATTGCGTTTACGTCGCCGTCGGTCAGAAACGCTCGACCGTCGCTCAGTTCGTCAAAATTCTCGAAGAGCGCGGCGCGCTTGAATACTCGATCGTCGTCGCCGCCACCGCCTCCGACCCGGCGCCGATGCAGTATCTCGCTCCGTTCACGGGCTGCACGATGGGCGAATATTTCCGCGACAACGGTATGCACGCCGTGATCGCCTATGACGATCTTTCCAAACAGGCCGTCGCTTATCGCCAGATGTCGCTGTTGCTTCGCCGTCCGCCGGGCCGCGAAGCCTACCCGGGCGACGTGTTCTATCTCCACTCGCGTTTGCTCGAGCGCGCCGCGAAGCTCGGCGACAAGGCGGGCAACGGCTCGCTGACGGCGCTTCCTGTCATCGAAACGCAGGCGAATGACGTTTCGGCCTACATTCCGACGAACGTGATTTCGATCACCGACGGTCAGATCTTCCTCGAATCCGATCTCTTCTATCAGGGCATCCGTCCGGCCGTGAACGTCGGCCTCTCGGTGTCGCGCGTCGGCTCGTCGGCGCAGACGAAGGCGATGAAGCAGGTTGC
>DATBRP010000173.1:0-9366 GCA_036560245.1 Hyphomicrobium sp. | reverse complement strand
CGTCAATCATAGCTGTGATCCGAACTCGGGCCTCTCGGGGCAGATCACGCTGGTTGCGATGCGGGACATTCAGCCGGGCGAAGAGATCACCTACGATTACGCCATGAGCGACGGTTCCCCGTATGACGAGTTCTCATGCTCGTGCGGTTCGCCGCACTGTCGCGGCCATGTTTCCGGGGAGGATTGGCGGCTTCCGGATCTCTGGCGCCGTTATGCCGGATATTTCTCGCCCTACCTGCAGCGCCGGGTTCTGGCCACCGAGGCTTTGCGCGCGCTTGCCGTCAAGCGGCGGCGCGTGTCGCGCAAGCACGTTGCCGAGACGACGGTCATTCCGGGCGAGTGATCTTTGCCGCCCTGGCTTATCTGACGCCGCCGAGTTTGACGCCGACGTCGGCGTCGAAGGTACGGTAGTCGCAGGTCAGCTCTTCGCCGGCAACGATATCGCGGGTAGCGACGTCGTAGCCTTCGATCGCGCCGTCTTCGTGGATTCCTGCCGTGTTCGGCGCGTCGGTATGGTTCATGAACCGGGCATTGTCGGCACAGAGGACGTAAAGTCCGCTGGCGGCGTCGAGGTAGACGTGATCGAGAATGTTCGATCGGGCCGGTTCCGGTAGGCCGTCAATTTCGGCTTGGGTCAGCAGACGGTCATAAGCCGGCAAGAAGCGCCAAGTCACCGTTCCCTTTTTGATGTCCTGATCGGCGAATAGTCCGATGCCGGCGATGGCGCTGGGCCCCAGTCTGGTTTTGACCATCAGCATGGCGTTCGGGCACCCTTCGGAATGCAGTCGATTGCTGGCGGACAATATCGGCAAAATCGATACTAATATGCTGACGCCCGCTGTCGCAGGCCATGTCGCCGCCGCGGCGTTGCGGCCGTCGCCGTGATCGCGTAGGGGAAAGCTCCAGAACAGAGAGCCCGAATTTGACCGACGCCGTCCTTATCATCGATTTTGGCAGCCAGGTGACGCAGCTCATCGCGCGACGCGTGCGCGAGGGGGGTGTCTACTCGGAAATCCATCCCTATCAGAACGCGGCCGAAGCGTTCGCGAGGCTCAAGCCCAAGGCGGTGATCCTTTCGGGGGGCCCTGCCTCAGTGACCGAACCGGGTTCGCCGCGGGCGCCGGACGCTGTCTTCTCCTCGGGTGTGCCTGTACTCGGTATTTGCTATGGGCAGCAGACTATGGCGGAGCAGCTCGGCGGCAAGGTCGAAGCCGGCCACCACCGCGAATTCGGCCGCGCCTTCCTATCCGTTGCGACGCCAAGCCCACTGTTCGACGGCGTCTGGACGCCGGGCGGACAGCATCAAGTCTGGATGAGCCACGGCGACCGCGTCACGCGTTTGCCCGACGGTTTCAAGGTCATCGCGACGAGCGAAAATGCGCCGTTCGCGGCGGTCGCGGACGAGGCGCGCCACTTCTATGCCGTCCAATTTCATCCCGAGGTCGTTCACACGCCCGACGGCGCCAAACTGATTTCGAACTTCGTCCACAACATCGCCGGGCTTAAATCCGATTGGACGATGGCCGCCTATCGCCGCGAGATGATCGCGAAGATCAGGGCGCAAGTCGGAAAGGGCCGCGTCATCTGCGGATTATCGGGTGGGGTCGATAGCGCCGTCGCGGCTGTCCTCATTCACGAGGCGATTGGCGATCAGCTGACCTGCGTGTTCGTCGATCACGGTCTGATGCGTCTTGGAGAAGCTGACGAGGTCGTCGGTCTATTTCGCGATCACTACAACATTCCGCTCGTTCACGTTGATGCCTCGAAGCTCTTTCTCGGCGCGCTCGCGGGCATTTCCGATCCCGAGACGAAGCGCAAGACGATCGGCAAGCACTTCATCGAGGTCTTCGAAGCCGAGGCAAAGAAAATCGGCGGCGCCGAGTTCCTCGCCCAGGGCACGCTTTATCCCGACGTCATAGAAAGTGTGTCGTTCACCGGCGGACCGTCGGTGACGATCAAGTCGCATCATAACGTCGGTGGCTTGCCCGAGCGCATGAACATGAAGCTCGTCGAGCCGCTGAGAGAGCTTTTCAAGGATGAGGTTCGCGCGCTTGGCCGCGAGCTTGGGTTGCCCGAAGCGTTCGTCGGGCGACATCCATTTCCGGGGCCGGGTCTCGCCATTCGCATTCCGGGTGAGATCACCGGCGAGAAGCTCGACATTCTACGTCAGGCTGATGCGGTCTATCTCGACGAGATACGCAAGGCCGGGCTTTACGATGCGATCTGGCAGGCCTTCGCCGTATTGCTGCCGGTGCGCACGGTCGGCGTTATGGGCGATGGCCGAACCTACGATCACGTGCTGGGTCTACGCGCCGTCACCTCCGTCGACGGCATGACGGCGGACTTCTTCCATTTCGATATGGCGTTCCTCGGCCGCGTCGCGACGCGCATCATCAATGAGGTGCGCGGCGTCAACCGCGTCGTCTACGACGTGACCTCAAAGCCACCCGGCACGATCGAGTGGGAGTGAGGGGGATTAGAAAAGGCGGCTATCGGCGGTCTTGGAATGCTTAAGCGTAATGTGGGTGATTGATAGCTACTGACAGCCACTGGCACATCGTCGTGAGCCAGGTAGTGACCCATACTGCTTCAATCCTCTAACCCGGAAGAGATGGAAGGGAGTTCGCTATGACGAAAGTGCGCGTCGCAGGCTTTTCGATCTCGCTCGATGGCTTTGGAGCAGGGCCTGAGCAAAGTCTTGAAAATCCGCTCGGCAAGCGAGGGCGGGAGCTGCACCAGTGGATGTTCGGTACGCGCATGTTCCGGGCGATGATCGGTAAGGACGGCGGCTCGGACGGGGTCGATCAGACCTACGCCCATCGTTCGATGGACGGGTTCGGCGCGTTCATCCTCGGTCGCAATATGTTCGGACCGATCCGCGGTCCCTGGCCGGACGAGAGCTGGAATGGCTGGTGGGGCGACAATCCACCCTATCACGCGCCGACCTTCGTACTGACGCATCATCCGCGCGATCCAATCGAGATGGAGGGCGGCACCACCTTCATCTTCGTGACCGACGGTATCGAGGCGGCGCTCGAGAAGGCAAGGCTCGCCGCCAAGGGCCGCGACGTGAAGATCGGCGGTGGTGTCGAGACGGTGCGTCAATATCTTCGCGCCGGCCTGATCGACGAGTTACATTTCGCGTTGTCCCCGGTCGTTCTCGGGCAAGGCGAAGCGATGTTCGCCGGGATCGAACTGCCGGCGCTCGGCTACCGCGTCACTGAACATCAGGCGACCGATCACGCCACCCACATCGTTCTCAGCCGATAGGGTCCACTGAAAGGGCTGACCTGCCGATACCGATAGATGGCGAAAGCGAGAAATTTTGTGAACGATAACGCTTCGGCACGGACGCGGTGGCTCCGCGGGACGGCCGTAGCCCTGCTCGTGATCTCCGGGTGTGTGAACTACTTTGACCGTGCCGCGCTCGCCATAGGCAATCCGGAGATTCGCGAGGCGCTCGGGCTTTCTTATAGCCAGATGGGTCTGCTGCTGTCGGCGTTCGCCTGGAGCTACGGCTTGGCGCAAATTCCAGCCGGCGCGTTGGTCGATCGTTTCGGCCCGCGCCGGACATTGGGACTGGGCATGGTTCTGTGGTCGGTCGCCCAGCTTGCCGCCGGTTTCGTCAGTTCGCTCGGTCAGTTCATCGCCGCGCGTATCGCGCTCGGTTTGGGTGAATCCCCCATGTACATCGGTGGGGCTCGCGTTTGCGCGGATTGGTTTCCTCTAAAGCAGCGAGCTTTGCCGATTGCGATCTTCAATTCGTCGTCCGCTCTCGCGCCGGCATTGGCGCCGCCACTTCTGACGTGGCTGATGGTGGCGTACGGCTGGCGCGTCATGTTTGTTGTCGCCGGAGCGGCCGGTTTTGTTGTCGCGCTTCTGTGGGCGATCCTCTATCGCGCGCCTGGCGATGCCGACATTCCGGACGCGGACATCGCCGAGATCCGCCGGGACGATGGCGCACCCGTCCAGCAATTCGGATTTCGCCAGGTTGTCTGGTTGCTGCAATATCCTACGACCCGGGGGATGTTCCTCGGCTTTTTCGGTGTCGTTTATATCTCGTGGTTTTACGCGACGTGGCTGCCCGGTTATCTCGAGAGCGCGCGCCATCAGAGCATTGCCAGCGCGGGATTGTGGGCGGCAATTCCGCTCGGAGCAGGTTTTCTCGGCGCGGTTTCGGGCGGCTTGATTTCGGACCGGTTAGGGCGATCGGGGGTCGATGCCGTGGCCGCTTGCCGGATTCCTGTCATTTGGGGATTGGTGAGTGCCGGAGCGTGTACCATCGCTGCTGCGTATGTCAGCAGCACTCCCCTCGCCATCGCGCTGATGGCGTGCGGGCTATTCGCGGCAAATGTCTCATCCAGTTGCGGGTGGGCGCTTGCCGCTGTTATCGCGCCGACAAACACGGTGGCCACGCTCGAAGCCATTCAGAATGTCGGCGGCTCCATCGGGGGCGCATTGGCACCGTTGATGACCGGCGTTATCGTTCAAATGACGGGCTCGTTCGTCCCTGCCTTCGTACTCGCAGGCGCGATCGCGTTCGCTTGTGCGGTTGCCTATTGGTCCATGACGGATGCGAAAATATTTGCGCCGGTCGCCCTAGAATGGACCCCCGGAAAGTAATGCTTAACTACCGGTGGAGCTCGGACTTGGGGCGTGCGACAGCCTCTGCCTAGACTGCCTTTCCGACATCCAGCAGAGAAGGGCGCAAAGCATGACTCCTGTTGTCGACTCCAACAAGCTCAAGCGAACGAAGGTCAACGGGGAAACCGATCCGGCGGTGCGTTGGCAAGGTGCGTTCGCGCGATGTGGCGGGAACGGCGCGACCGCGTCGTCCACGATAGTCTATGAGATCGAGCCGGGTCGGCGCCTCGGTTGGCACACCGACGCCACCGAGGAGACGCAATACATCATCGCCGGCACCGGGAAACTTCATCTCGAAGATGGCACGACCTATCCTGTCGAACCGGGCAGCGTCTTTGTCTTGCCGACGCCGTTGCGCCACGACCTCGAAAACACCGGCAAGGAACCCCTTCGCGCGGTCGCGTTCTTTGCGGCGGCAATGTTCACGCAGACTTTCGATCAGGTGATGCTGCCGCCGAAAACCCATGTCCTTGGCACGCCAAATCGTGAGGGCCAGGTGGCCTATTAGATACCTGCGAGCACGGGCGCTGAGCGGCTGAAGGACTGCTCAACGTCTATCAATCGATTTTAACGAACGATATTACAAATATTACGAATTTGAACGATTGGATGTACGATGCCATTTCCTGGTTCAGGATCAGGAGGCATCGACGAAATGACGACATTGACCCCGACCGGTCGAAGCGCAGTGCGCTTAGACCGTCATCTGGCGACGATTGTGCCGGGAGTAGGTCTGACGGCCGCCATTGCCGGTCTGT
Source organism: Hyphomicrobium sp. (assembly GCA_036560245.1). Taxonomy (GTDB): domain Bacteria; phylum Pseudomonadota; class Alphaproteobacteria; order Rhizobiales; family Hyphomicrobiaceae; genus Hyphomicrobium_B. Next base: position 3,964 of record DATBRP010000173.1, on the reverse strand, counting down.
CCTTCGGTCTCCGCGAAATTCCGGGCGTCGCGATCTTCAGCCCGATGATCCTGGCAATCCTGCTCGGGATCGTTCTGCAAAATTCCGTTGGCACGCCAAAGGTCGCCAAGCCTGGGGTGGTCTTCTCGCTGCGCCGCGTATTGCGGTTCGCGATCATTCTGCTCGGTCTGCAGCTCACAGCCGAGCAAATCGTCGAAGTCGGAGCAGCGGGTATTGCGGTCATCGCGGCGACGCTGATCGGCACGTTTCTGTTCACGACATGGCTCGGGCGAATGATCGGCGTCGACCGCAAGCTGAGCGAGTTGATTGCCGCCGGGACATCGATTTGCGGCGCGTCGGCAGTGATCGCTACGAATACTGTCACTGACGCGCACGACGAGGACGTCGCTTACGCCGTGGCGTGCGTTACCGTCTTCGGCTCGATCGCGATGTTCGTCTATCCGCTGCTGCCCGGGCTTCTGCATCTCGATGCCCATGCTTTCGGGTTATGGGTGGGCGCATCGATCCACGAGATCGCGCAGGTCATCGCGGCCGCCTATCAGGATGGCCAGCAAGCAGGCGAAGCCGCAGCCATTGCCAAACTCTCGCGCGTCGCCATGCTGGCGCCCGTCGTCATCTTTCTCGGCGTCATGGCGGCGCGGCGTGCGCGCCGGGACGGTCGTGATCGCGCGGTCGCCAAGGTGCCAATGCCGTGGTTCGTCCTCGGGTTCATCGCGCTTGTCGGCGTCAACAGCGTCATTACAGTGCCCACAGACGCCAAGGCTGCGATCATTTCGGCGACGGCTTTCCTGCTGTCGATGGCGCTTGCCGCGATGGGGCTTGAGACCGACATCGCAAAGCTCTGGGCGAAGGGCATTCGTCCCTTGCTTTTAGGACTTGCTGCCTTTCTTTTCGTGTCGAGCTTCAGCCTCGCCCTAATCGAGGTGATGACTTGAGAAGCTGGCGCTGGGAGATGTCATGACGCTCGAGCAGCTTCGCATTTTCATCGCGGTGGCCGAGCGAGAGCATGTCACGCAAGGCGCCAAGGATCTCAACCTAACGCAGTCGGCAACGAGTGCCGCCATCGCGGCGCTTGAAGCGCGTTACGCGACCAAACTTTTCGATCGTGTCGGGCGGCGGATCGTACTTACGCAAGCCGGCCGGCTTTTCCTTACCGAGGCGAAGGCCGTCGTCGCCCGAGCTGCGGCGGCGGAAAAATTGCTTGCCGATCTCGCTGGATTGACGCGCGGCTCGCTGGCGCTCGGGGCCAGCCAGACGGCGGGAAACTACTGGCTGCCCGCTATCATTCACCGCTATCAGTCGCGCTTTCCCGGCATCTCGATGAATTTGAAGATCGGCAACACCGAAACGGTCGCTGCCGATGTTCGCGACGGGGCTGCCGATATCGGTTTCATCGAAGGTGAAATCGACGATCCTCTTCTATCCGTCACCGCCGTTGCGGACGACGAAATGGTGCTCGTGGTTGCGCCAAATCACGCATTGGCGAAGCGGCAAAAGCCGCCTGTCGCGCAGATCGTGTCGGCGCGTTGGGTGGTGCGCGAGACGGGCTCCGGCACGCGCTCCATTCTGGAAGCGGCCTTGTCTCAACTTGGTGTCGGGCCAGAAGATATCGACATTGCGCTCGAGCTTCCTTCCAACGAGGCGGTGCGTGGCGCCGTCGAAGCGGGCAGCGGCATCACGATCATTTCGAAACTCGTCGTCGCGGCATCGCTGCAAGCAAAAACGCTCGTCGCGTTGGACCTCGCGCTTCCAAAGCGCCAATTTTTCGCGCTTCGGCATAGGGAGCGCTATTTTACGCGGGCGGAGCGCGAGTTCCTAAGCATCGCGGCCGGAGAACCGGTGACGTCGGCGTGAGAATTTGCTTCGCGATGGGGCTGCTGGAAACAGGACAGCTGCTGACGTTCCAGCGCGGTCAGGACTCGGAGGAGATGATTGACGCTACTTCGGCGCCGGAGGCTTCGCGCGACAGCGCAAAGAAGTCGGCGCTATGCTCGAGCGCCCTTTCGAGTTCCGCCTGAAAAGCGGCTCTATCGAGTTCGACGGTACCGAACTGGCGCAAATGTTCGGTCACGAACTGCGTGTCGAGGAGCGTGAAGCCGCCGCGTATCAACCGGGCAGCGAGATGGACGAGAGCGATCTTCGAAGCGTCGCGTTCGGTCGAGAACATGCTTTCGCCGAAGAACGCGCCCCGCAGTGCGACGCCATAGAGGCCGCCGACGAGCTTGTCATCGCGCCAAACCTCGACCGTGTGACAGGCGCCGAGATCGAACAGCTCTCTGTAAAGTGCGCGGATGCGGGTATTGATCCAGGTCGACATGCGGCCGGCGCGGGGTGCTGCGCAGCCGTCGATGACGCCCTCGTAGTTGCTGTCGACCCTGACCTTCAGCGGCGTGATGCGGACCGTGCGCAAGAGCCGGCGCGGGATATGCAATCCATCGAGAGGGAGAACGCCACGCTGCTGCGGCTCGATCCAGTAGAGCGCGGGATCGTCCGCGCTCTCTGCCATCGGAAAAATGCCACAGCTGTAGGCCTTCAGGAGGACCTGCGGCGTGATCTCGAACATTGGATCGTCGCGCGACGCCATGCCGGTACTCGCCAAGCGAACTCTCAGACGCGCGCGGAACATGTCGCGCAGAGGCAAGTCTACTTCATCCCAAGATGTTTTTCGAGCCAATGGATATCATACAAGCCGTCGGCAATATCGGGATCTTTCACGAGATCTTGGAACAACGGGATCGTCGTTTCAATACCGTCGATGACGAACTCCGACAGTGCGCGGCGCAGACGCATCAGGCAATCGTTGCGCGTCTTGCCATAGACGATGAGCTTACCGATCAAGCTGTCGTAGTAAGGCGGGATGCGGTAGCCCTGGTAGACGCCGCTGTCGACGCGCACGCCGAGACCACCCGGCGGATGCCAATAAGTGATCTGACCGGGTGACGGGCGAAAGTCCTTCGGGTTCTCGGCGCAGATGCGGCACTCGATGGCGTGGCCTTTGAGCTCGATGTCTTCTTGCGTGAAGCTCAACGGCAGGCCGGCGGCGATACGAATCTGCTCGAGAACGAGATCGGCGCCCGTGACCATTTCAGTCACCGGATGTTCGACTTGCAGCCGCGTATTCATTTCAATGAAGTAGAATTCGCCGTCCTCGTAAAGGAATTCGACGGTGCCGGCGCCGCGGTACTTGAGCTTGCGCATCGCATCGGCAACAGTGGCGCCGATCTTTTGGCGTTGGGCAGCGTTAAGCGCGGGCGAGGGACTTTCTTCCAGAACCTTCTGATGGCGCCGCTGCAACGAGCAGTCGCGCTCGCCGAGGTGGACGGCATTGCCCTTGCCGTCGCCGAAAACCTGAATTTCGATGTGGCGTGGTTTCTGCAGATATTTTTCGATGTAGACGGCATCGTCGTTGAATGCGGCTTTGGCCTCGGCGCGTGCCGTCGACAGCGCCGTTCCGAGTTCGGCCGCGCTCGCAGCGACCTTCATGCCGCGTCCGCCACCACCGGCCGCAGCCTTGATGAGAACCGGGAAGCCCATGTCCTTGGCGACTTTCATCGCTTCGGTCTCGCTGGTAATCGCGCCGGCGGAACCCGGTACGACCGGAATGCCAAGACGCTTCGCCGTCTCCTTGGCCTCGATCTTGTCACCCATGATCCGGATATGTTCGGACGTCGGGCCGATGAACGTGATCTTGTGCTCTTCGAGGATTTCGGCGAAGCGGGCGTTCTCTGAGAGGAAGCCGTAACCCGGATGCACGGCGTCGGCGCCGGTAATCTCGCAGGCGGTCACGAGCGCCGGGATATTGAGATAGCTTTCGCGAGCCGGGGGCGGGCCGATACAGACGCTTTCGTCGGCGAGCCGGACATGCATGGCATCGGCGTCGGCGGTTGAATGTACCGCGACCGTTGCGATGCCGAGTTCGCGACATGCGCGCTGCACGCGTAGGGCGATTTCTCCCCGGTTTGCG
>DATBRP010000172.1:0-5881 GCA_036560245.1 Hyphomicrobium sp. | reverse complement strand
GGGCGCCGCGCGTGTGCTCGCGGCCGACATTGATAAGTTCGCGCTAGCGGCGATCGCACTCAATGCGACGGCCAATGCCGTGCACGTCGAAACCACCGGGATCGATCTTCTCGCCGGGCCGCCTCGGGACGAAAGCATCGTCATTATCGGCGATCTCTTTTACGAACGCCAGCTTGCCGACCGGGTGCTCGCGTTCATCGATGTCGCGAAAGCGCGTGGCAGTACCGTCCTCATTGGCGATCCTCAGCGCAGCTACTTTCCGCGGGACCGCTTTACCAAGCTTGCCGAATATCAGGTTCCGGTGACGCGGGAACTGGAAGATTCCGAGATCAAGCGGACGGCGGTCTGGCGCGCATAATCCGAGCCTCAAAGCTTTTTTATTTCGACCTTCGAGCATGTTGTCGCCCGCTTCGCCCCGCAGCATAATGTGCTGAGGAAAGGCCGCGGCTCAGACGGCCGGAGGAGCGCTCGAATGTCCGATAAAATCTATCCCGTCCCTGCATCGTGGGCGGAGCGGGCCTACGTCAATGCCGATAAGTACCGGTCGATGTACGAGCGGTCAGTCACCGATCCTGAAGGCTTCTGGTCGGAAGCTGGGCAGCGGCTGCAATGGATGAAGCCTTACACCCGCGCCAAGAATACGACGTTCGGGCCTGGCAAGGTGGACATCCGATGGTTCGAGGACGGCACGCTGAACGTGTCCGCGAATTGCATCGATCGGCATCTCGCGACGCGTGGGGACCAGACCGCAATCATTTGGGAAGGCGACAATCCGGCCGAGAGCGAGATCATCACCTACCGGCAGCTTTCCGAGCGCGTGCAGCGCTTCGCCAATGTGCTGAAGAAGCACGGCGTAAAAAAAGGCGACCGCGTTACCATCTATCTGCCGATGATTCCCGAGGCGGCCTACGCCATGCTGGCCTGCACGCGCATTGGTGCTGTCCACTCGATCGTCTTCGGCGGGTTCTCGCCCGACAGCCTGCAGAACCGCATCGAGGATGCGGATTCGAAGTTCGTCATCACGGCCGACGAAGGCTTGCGTGGCGGTAAGCCCGTGCCGTTGAAGAAGAATGCCGACGTGGCGCTTGCCAAATGCAAGGGCGGGGAGAAAGTTCTGGTCGTGCGCCGTACCGGCAATCCGGTTTCGTGGACTCCAGGGCGCGATTTCTGGCTGCACGAAGAGCTGGAGACCGTCGCGGCCGAGTGCCCACCGGAAGAGATGAATGCGGAGGATCCGCTTTTCATTCTTTATACGTCGGGCTCGACGGGGAAGCCCAAAGGCGTCGTGCATACGACGGGCGGCTATCTTCTCTACGTTGCGATGACGCATCAATACGTCTTCGACTATCACGACAACGATATTTATTGGTGCACGGCCGACGTCGGCTGGGTGACGGGACACAGCTATATCGTCTACGGGCCGCTAGCGAACGGCGCGACGACGCTGATGTTCGAAGGTATCCCGACGTATCCTGCGGCGTCACGCTTCTGGGACGTGATCGATAAGTGGAAAGTGTCGATCTTTTACACTGCGCCAACGGCCATACGCGCGTTGATGGGGGCAGGCGATGCGCTTGTCAAAGGCACAAGCCGTGCGTCGCTCCGGCTTCTGGGGTCGGTCGGAGAACCGATCAATCCCGAAGCCTGGGAATGGTATTATCACGTCGTCGGCGAGGGCCGTTGTCCGATCGTCGATACGTGGTGGCAGACTGAGACCGGCGGCATCATGATCTCGCCGCTTCCCGGCGCCATCGATTTGAAACCGGGGTCGGGGACCAAGCCGTTCTTCGGCGTTCAACCGGCGTTGGTCGACGACAAGGGGCAGATTCTCGAGGGCGCCGCGCAAGGCAATCTCGTTATGCTCGATAGTTGGCCTGGCCAGTCCCGCACCATTTACGGCGATCACGAGCGGTTCGAAAAAACGTACTTTTCCGCCTATCCCGGAATGTATTTCTCGGGCGACGGCTGCCGGCGCGATGCGGACGGCTATTACTGGATCACAGGGCGCGTCGACGATGTGATCAACGTGTCGGGCCATCGCATGGGGACGGCCGAGGTCGAGAGTGCGCTGGTCTCGCATCCAAAAGTGGCGGAAGCGGCGGTCGTCGGGTACCCGCACGATCTCAAGGGCCAGGGCATCTACTGCTACATCACGTTGAACTCGGGCGAGAACGGCGACGATACCTTGAAAAAGGATCTTGTCGCTCACGTGCGCAAGGAAATCGGGCCGATCGCATCGCCCGATCTCATACAGTTTTCGCCGGGGCTACCGAAGACGCGGTCCGGCAAGATCATGCGGCGCATTCTGCGCAAGATCGCGGAAGACGATTTCGGCAACCTCGGAGATACGTCGACGCTCGCGGATCCTGCTGTTGTCGATGAGCTGATCACGAACCGGCAGAACAGGCGTTAAAGGCTATCGTTTCGACGCGCCGACGTTATGCGCGCTTTCGAAACGGTGCTCTGTGGTTCGAGGATGTGGCCGGATCGACCCTGGCATCGCGCAGCGGATAGACGGTCTTCGATATGACCGGAACGGGTATTTCGTGAAAGCCGGCGATGCGGCTGACCGTGGTCGCGACTTTACCTGTGACCTGAATTGTAATCGTGCCTCTGGCGCGGTCGACGATGATCGACGGCGTCTCGATCGTGCCCAATTTGCGCGCGGACGCCGCGTCTGTCTCGAAGGAGGACAGTGTGCGCGTCTCGATTTGATTATTGGGGAACCCGTCACGCAGCGCTTGAGCGGCTTCGAGTGACGCCGACTCGACGGCGTTCGTCAGGCGACTGCGCATGTCGACAACACGTGCGTAGTCGATGGCGACGCCGCCGATGAGCAGCAGTGCGACTGACATCAAGCCGAGGACGGCGGGGGCGGTTCGGTGATCTTCGCGGTAGCAACGTAAGAGTTCAGCTGAACGGCGCTCAAACATTGTATCCCCCTGGCACATCGCAACGTCGATGCGCAGGCAGATGCAACTTTCCTGCCGTTTTATGTGGCGCGGTTATATCGGCCGGGCTCAAAAATCAGAGGCCAAACCGCCCTTTTCCCAGTCGCCAAAGCGCGTCGGTTCGGGGCCGTCGCGGCCGCCGATTTCGCGGGGAGAGGGCTCGGCGGCTGCTTTTTGGCGGCGTGCTTCGGCCTCGGCGAGTGCGCGACGGGCTTCCGGCGTCAGAGGCCGGGTATCGCCGGCTGCGTCGGATGATTTGGGGGCGTCGATTTCGCTCGGTTTCATGGCCGCTCTCGTGCAGGCTCCGGTTCAGCAGCGGAGCCCATATCGCAGGGTCTTTATACGATCATCCGCCCGCCATATATATGCAGCGGTCGGCCGCAGAGCGGATGGGGCCGTACGCCAGGAATCAATGAATGCCTATGAACTATGCCAAGACGGCGCTTCTGTTGGCCGTGCTCACCGCGATCTTCGTCGCGCTCGGCGCGGCGGTCGGCGGCAAGGCCGGCCTCGTCATCGCCTTCGTCATAGCGCTCGTGATGAACGTCGGGAGCCTCTGGAAGTCCGACACGGTCGTGTTGCGGATGTTCAAGGCGCATGAGGTCGACGCGGCGGCCGCGCCGGAGCTTTTTGGGCTCGTTCGCGATCTTGCGGCGCGGGCAGAGCTGCCGATGCCGCGCGTCTATGTCATGAACAATGCGCAGCCCAATGCGTTCGCCACGGGGCGCAGTCCGTCCAATGCCGCACTCTGCGCCTCGACGGGGCTTCTCGAAGCACTGGACCGCGATGAGCTCGCCGGAGTGTTGGCGCACGAACTTGCGCATGTCAAAAATCGCGACACGTTGACGATGGCCGTCGCGGCAACGATCGGCGGCGCCGTTTCGATGTTCGCGCAATATCTGCAGTTCGGTATGCTCTTCGGCGGCGGCCGCAACGATCGCGGCGGATTAGGAATTGCCGGAACACTGGCTGCCATTATCCTGGCACCGCTGGCGGCCGGTCTGGTACAGATGGCGATCAGCCGGTCGCGCGAATATCAAGCCGATCGCATGGGCGCGATGATTTGCGGCAATCCGTTATGGCTGGCTTCGGCTCTCAGGAAAATCGATGCGGCTGCGCGGAAGATTCAAAATCCCGATGCGGAAGCAATTCCCGCAGCGGCGCATATGTTCATCATCAATCCGCTCAACGGCCGCGGCATCGACAATCTGTTTTCGACGCATCCGAACGTGCAGAATCGCATCGCCGAACTCGAAGCGCTGGCGCGCGACATGGGCGTCGCCGCGAACTCGACCTCCGGAACGGGTCCGTGGGGATCGGGTGGCGCGGCAAATACTGCGAGCGACAAGCCGGGCGAGGTTTGGATCGGGGGACAAAATTATACGAAACCTCCGAGCCCTTGGAGTTGATGTGTGTCGAGCAACGAACGTAAGGACCTCGGCGTGCATCCGATGAAAGGCAATTTGAAGCGTGGGCCGGCGCGATCTACGCAAGGGCAGCGGGCAACGGGCGCCGATGGCTTGCTGGCACGCGACGCTGCGGTTTCGGCACTGTTTACGGTTCTCGTCGAGAAGCGGCCCTTTGACGAAGCATTCGCGAAGGCTGCCGCGGTGCGTGACCTTGCGCCACGCGATCGCGCCTTTGCGCGGCTCATAGCGACGACGGTTTTGCGCAACCGTGGTTCGCTGCAGGCCGTCCTCAACACGTATTTGGAAAAGCCACTGCCGACGCATCTCGGCCGGCTCGAACAAATTTTGCTCGCCGCGGCAGCACAGCTCTTATTGCTGCAAACGCCGCCGCACGCCGCCATCTCTCTTGCCGTCGATCAGTGTCGTGCCGATCGCGTCGGGCAGCGTTTTGCCAATCTCGTCAATGCCGTCCTGCGGCGCGTGAGCGAAAGCGGCCAGGGGCGGCTCGCCTCGCTCGACAACATCGCGTTGACGTTCCCGGAATGGATGCTGGCGCGATGGAGCCGTGTCTATGGGCCGGTCGAAGCGCGCCAGATCGCCCGTGCATCCCTCTCCGAACCGACACTGGATCTGACGGTCAAATCCGATGCCGCCCAATGGGCCGAGCGTCTCAACGGCATCGTTCTGCCGAGCGGGTCCGTGCGCTGCGTGGGCGTTGGGCGCGTCGAAGAGCTTGATGGCTATAACGAGGGCGCGTGGTGGGTGCAGGATGCGGCCGCTGCCTTGCCGGTGAAGCTCTTCGGCGATGTGTCAGGCCTTGCGGCGCTCGATCTTTGCGCCGCTCCGGGCGGCAAGGCGGCGCAGCTTGCGGCAGCAGGCGCTCACGTCGTCGCCGTCGATAAGTCGTTTGGACGGCTTTTGCGCCTGAAGGAAAATCTTCAGCGCTTGGGCCTCGTTGCCGATGTCGTCACGGCCGATGCGCAGAGTTTCGAATCGGACACGATGTTCGATGCCGTGCTTCTTGACGCGCCGTGCACGGCGACGGGCACCATCCGGCGTCACCCCGATATTCTTTATCTGAAGCGCGCTGAGGATGTTGCGGCGCTCGCGGCCCTGCAGGCGAACCTGCTCAAACGGGCGGCTCGCCTCGTGAAGCCGGGCGGAACGTTCGTTTATTGCACGTGTTCACTCGAGCCCGAGGAAGGCGAGGATCGGATCGCGGCGTTCCTTGCAGAGCACGGCGATTTTGCCCGCCGTCCGACCGCCCTCGATGAAGCGGCAATACCGGCGCAGTGGAGGACCGCAGATGGCGACCTCAGAACGCTGCCTTCGCATCTGTCCGAACTTCCCGAGGGTCAACAGGGTATCGACGGCTTCTACGCGGCGGCGCTTGTGAAGGCCAGTTGTTAACTGCTACCTGATTGGCGCGCCTTGTTTTGGCGCCAGTGCGAGCTTAGTTCGGGGCGTTCGGCGCCAACGCGGGGCGCTGCGACCAGGGAACAGCATGTCGAGCCTCAACGT
>DATBRP010000171.1:0-3732 GCA_036560245.1 Hyphomicrobium sp. | reverse complement strand
TGCGCGAGAAGCTCGCGACGCTTTTGCAGATGCCGTCGTCGACGCACATCGGCCTCGTGTCGTTCGGACATCGCCGCCGCGGCGACTGCAACGACGTCGAGTTGATCGCGCCGCCCGACAGTCCGCGTGAAAACATCCTTGGGCCGCTGGCGAAGCTCAACCCGCGAGGACCGGGTCCCGTTACGGCGGCGTTGAAGGTCGCGATGGACGCCATCGGCAAGACCCGGCCGGCGCAGATCGTCGTCGTCGGAGACGGCGCCGACAATTGCCAGCAGGACACTTGCGCCGTCGTCAGCGACCTAGCGAAAAATTCGCCGGGCGTCGCGATCCAGTACATCGGAATCGGCATCCCGGCATCCGACAGGCCGCGCATTGCCTGCGTGGCGCAGGAGACCGGCGGACACTATTACGACGTCGCGGATTCGAATGGCCTCAATGCTGCGCTTGAAGAGGTGACGAAGCTCGCGCTCTTATCGCCTGGAGCACCGGGCGCGGCGGCTCAAAGTACCGGTCCTGCCGCTCCCCCTCCCCCAGCGGGTGCCTCGCTCAGAGTTTCGGCTTCGCTGACCAAAGACGGCGCGCTTCTCTCGGTGCCGCTGCGCTGGCGTATTTTCAAAGCGGGCGAGAAGACCGTCGCCGGTCAGAGCGATGGGCCTGACATCAGCGCCAAACTCGCGGCGGGAAGCTACGATGTCGAAGCTCAACTCGGATCGGTCACGGCACGCCAATCGGTGACGGTTGCCGACGGCGCCGCTGAAAGCATCATCCTGCCGCTCGACGCTGCGCATCTTCAAATTCGCGCGGCGGCGACCAAAGGCGGCGAACCGTCCGCGACGGCGATGCTGACCGTGGCGTTGCGCGACAAGCCTATCGCCCTCGGCCGCAGCGGAAGCGCCGATCTCTATTTGCCACCGGCGGATTATACCGTGACCGTCGTCGATGGCGTCGCTCATGCGAGCCAATCGGTTACGCTCACGGCCGGCGACGAGAAGCCGCTCGATATAGTGCTCGGCACCGGCCGCGTCGACCTCACGGCAACGACAGGCGCGGCGGGCGGTGCGATCGACGACATTCTCTACACGGTTTTTGAAGACGATCCCGAAAGCGCGGACGGCCGGCGCGAGGTGGCGCGCTCGCGGGCCGCAGAGGCGCGCTTCACGGTTCCGGCGGGGACGTATTACGTCAGCGCCCGTTCCGGCGCCGCCGACGTGCGTCAGCGGATCGCCGTCGGCATCGGCGAAACCGTGAAGAAGACGCTCAACCTCGATCTCGCGCCGCTCAAAGTCTCGACGCTCGTCGCCGGAGCGGCGGCAACGGCGGCGCAGGGCGTGATCTATCGCATCGATCGATTGGACGGCGACAAGGCTCGCGTCGCCCGCGCCGTCGGCCCGGACCTGACCATCAACCTGCCACCGGGACGCTATAGCGTCAGCGCTGCGCTCGCCGCATATCCTTTGTCGGCAACGCAAGAGGTTGTGCTCGAATCCGGCAAACCGGCTGTCGTCACGCTCAACATCGAGGGCGGAATGGTGAGTTTCAAGCCGCCGCAAGGAGAAGTTGCGACCAACGGCGACATCTATTGGGAAGTGGTCGATTCCACCGGCTCACCCGTGTGGCGCGCGACCGGGGCAGACGCCAAGACGCTGCTGGCACCCGGACATTACAAGGTCCGTTTCGAGGCCCGCAGCACGCGCCGCGAAGCCCAGTTCGACGTTCGCGCCGGCGAAGCGAAAGAGATCGAGATCGGTCGAGGATGATGCAGCTCCCGAAGCAGTCAAAAACCGCATGCGGCGACACCGGAGCTCGACCGCTTTCACGGCGAGCAGCTTTGTGGCCGGCTCACGGTTTCATCCGGTCCGTTATCGCGCTTGCCGCCGCGCTGGTGCTCTTTGCGGCCTCGCCCTCGAACGCCGAGGAGCCGATCCCCGACGGGCCTCCGAGCGCGCCTCTCAATCTCCACATCCCGACGCACAGGACGCCGTCAAAATCGTTCAACACGACGGTCATAGAGCGCGGCGGCAAGGGCGCGCTTCCGGCCGTGCGGCTGGTGGCGCTGTTGACGGGCGACGGCCAGCAGATCGACCAAGGCCTCGTCTGGCGCGTATTTCAGACCGTAGGCTCCGCCGGAAAAGCAAAGCTCGTCGTGGAGTCTCACGACGCAAGTCCGACACTGAAGCTGCCGCCCGGCGAATACGCCGTCAACGCCGCCTTCGGCCGGGCGAACCTGACGCGCAGGATCGTCGTCAAACGCGGTGGTCCGCCATATGAGGCGTTTGTCCTGAACGCCGGCGGCTTACGCCTTTCAGCGCTCGTGGGCGGCAAGCCTGCTCCGCCCGGCGCCGTGACGTATTCCATTTTCACCGACGACCACGATCAGTTCGAAGGCAGATCGAGCGTGATCACCGGCGCCAAGCCCGGTCTCATCATCCGGCTCAACTCCGGCATCTACCGGATCGTATCGCAATACGGCGATGCCAACGCCAAGATCGAAACCGACGTCACTGTCGAAGCCGGCAAGCTGACGGAGACGACCGTCACGCATGCGGGCGGCAAGGCGACTTTCAAACTTGTCACGCGCGCGGGCGGCGAAGCCGTGCCCGATACGCGCTGGACGGTGCAGACGGACGACGGCGAGATGGTGAAGGAAAGTGTCGGCGCGCTGCCGACGCACGTGCTCGCGCCGGGTAAATACATCGTCACCGCGGCGTCGGGCGGCCATCTCTTCAAGAACCATTTCGAGATCAAGGACGGCGACGTCAAAAGCGTCGAAGTGCTGATGACGACGGCAGATGCCGCAAGCGAGACGTCGGGCGCGACCGACATCGCTCCAACCAGCGACGGAGCGGCAACGGCCGGCGTCGACAGCCCATCGACGGATCTCAAAAATCCGTAAGCACCCAGTCGGTGGGACAGCCGTTGTCGCGCATACGTTTCTCGACGCGCTCATGCTCATCGAGCTGGCCGTCCGATAGAAAGGCGCCGCGCGCCAGTTGCCATTGCTCGCACGCGGTCGTGAGGTCGCCGGCATCATAGGCTGCCTCGGCGAGTTGCAGTCTTGCGGCGGCGTGCGACGCCTGGGGTCCATGAAGAGCCCCGCATCCGGCCGCCGATCTCAACGCCGCCATGCGGGCTTCAGCGCGCCCGAGTTTTTCGTGCCCGCGCGCGAGAGCGAGATAAAGATCGGCCAGCGCCGTATTGTCGTTGGCTGAAATCGCCCTCTCGATGCGCTTTGCGATCGTTGGAACGTCTTCGTCGTGATGGTCAGGAATGCTCGCGGCTGAGCGTCCGTCGCCGTGCACGTAAGCGATTGTGTTTCTGTCACGCGAGGAGCGCTTACCCGCCCAGCGGCGCAAAAGCAGAATCATGAGCGTGGCGAGCACCGCGATCGGAATCGCGAAAATCGCTTCGCCCAGTAGCGTATGCAAAAGTGTTTGATCGCTCACCCGACTCGCCCGCCTTGCGGATTTGGCTTCGCACGCAAGTCCCCGACTGCGTGCAGATAGGGATATCTAGCGCAAGGTCGAAACCACAACCACTGTCATCAGAGAAGAAGGATGCGGAACTTCACGATTGATGTTCCGGCGGCTCGTGTCAGCGCATCGGCGCGGAATACATGAGGCCGCCCTTGGTCCAGAGATTGTTGAGCCCGCGGTCGAGTTTTAGCGGCGAACCTTGCCCGAGCGTGCGTTCGAAAATTTCGCCGTAATTGCCCACTTGCCTGACGATCTGATA
>DATBRP010000170.1:0-2340 GCA_036560245.1 Hyphomicrobium sp. | reverse complement strand
GCATCCGCCGCAGCCGGGACTTCGAGCCAGATCAAGGCCCCCGCCCAGTCGTAGAACGCCACCGCATCCATGAATTTCTGGATCGCGGACACAATTTCGGCGGCCTTCGTCGGCAGCGCGGAGATGCGCCACAAGCTCGTTTCGGTCGAGAACGGCATCACCGAAAGCGTGCGGAACTCGCTCCACAAATTCCAGGTCGCTTCAGCATCGAGCTCCATCGGCGTGCCGTAGACCTTGAGCGCGGCTTTCACCTTCTGTTTCCGCTCGTCGATCGCGGATGAGAAATTTTCGAGCCGCAGCAGCGTAACCGACTGGTTTATGCCTTTCAGCTTCGGCTGCGCGAGGCGTGCGGCGCAATTCTTCGGGAGATGCACGGCACCGGAGACTTCGAGCGATGTCGCCATGATCGCCGTCAGAGCCTCGATCGCCAGATCGTCGGGAAGCCCGGTGTAGGCGAGCGTCAGCATCGTCTGCGGCAGCGGTGCCACCTTGAACGTCACTTCGGTCATGACCGCGAGCGTGCCCCAGCTACCCGTCAAGCCGCGCGCCACGTCGAGCCCCGTGACGTTCTTCATGACGCGGCCGCCCGACTTGAAGAGTTCGCCGCGGCCGTTGACGGCACGAACGCCGAGGAGATTATCGCGAGCACTTCCGGCCGATGCCGAGATACGCCGGGGGCCGGAAAAATTCGTTGCGAAAAGGCCGCCGATCGACAGCGCGCCACCGGGTGCGCCAGTCGCCGGGCCGAGATCGATCGGCTCGAACGCCAGCATCTGACCGCGCGCCGCGAGAATAGATTCGATTTCATAGACCGGCGTTCCGGCCCGCGCCGACATGATCATTTCCGTCGGTTCGTAGAGCGTCACGCCCTTGAGGCCGGCCGTCGACAGCACAGTGTCGGAGCGAGCGACGCGGCCCGCATTGCGCAACGCTCCGTGGCCGACGACCTCCATTCGGCGCTTCTGGCCTGCGAGCTTCGCAATCATCGATTGGAGTTCCCACTCGGCTGCGGGACGCAAGAGTTCGGTCACGTTTGCACCATGTGCTAGGCAGCCTCGGGCGTGCTGGCGGCGCGCCCGGCGCGCATCGTCTCGGTGATGGCCAGCGGAAAGACCTTTGCAGGGTTCAGCCGCCACGTCGGATCGAATACTGTCTTGATGCGCATCTGAACGGCGAGATCGGTGCCTGAGAATTGCGCCGACATCAGCTCGCGCTTTTCTATGCCGACGCCGTGTTCACCCGTCAGGCAGCCGCCGAGTTCGACGCAAAGTCTCAATATGGCTTCGCCCGCCATTTCGGCGCGGTCGGCGTCGCCCGGCTTGTTGGCATCGTAGAGTACCAGGGGGTGCAGGTTGCCATCGCCGGCGTGAAAAATGTTGGCGACCTTGAGGTCGTGCTCGGCGCAGATCTGGCTGATGCGCGTCAAGGCGTGGGGCAGCTGCGCCAGCGGAATGGTGCCGTCCATGCAGAGATAATCGGAGACGCGGCCGATGGCGCCGAACGCGGCTTTGCGCCCGGCCCAGATGCGGGCGCTCTGATCGGGGCTCGAACTAATGACGGCTGTCTTCGGATCGTACCTCGCAGCGATCTCGGCGATGCGGCCGAGCAGAACACCGATTTCGCTCTCCGAGCCTTCGACCTCGACGATCAGCAGGGCTTCGACATCCAAAGGATAGCCGGCCCCGGCGAAGGCTTCGCAGACTTCGATTGCCGCCCGGTCCATGTATTCGATGGCGACCGGGATGATGCCGGCGGCGATGATGGCTGCGACGCAACTTCCGGCGGCTTCCGGCGAGCGGAAGCCGATCATCATCGGCCGCGCGCCCTCGGGAGCCGGTATGATCTTGACCGTCGCTTCCGTGATGATGCCAAGCTGGCCTTCCGAACCGATGATGAAGCTCAAAAGATCGTAGCCGTTGCGTTCGAGCGAGGTGCCGCCGATTTCGACGATCGATCCGTCGATCAACACTATTTTGACGCCCAAGACATTGTGGGTCGTGACGCCGTACTTGAGGCAATGCGCGCCGCCGGAGTTCATCGCGACGTTGCCGGCAATCGTGCAGGCAAGCTGCGACGATGGATCGGGTGCGTAGAAAAAACCCTTCTGAGCGACACGCGCCGTGATCTCGAGATTCGTGATGCCGGCTTCGACACGCGCGAAGCGGTTGGCATAGTCGATCTCGATCACGCGGTTCATTTTCGAGAGGCAAAGAACGATCGCGTCCTCGGTCGGCAAGGCGCCGCCGCAAAGCGACGTGCCCGCGCCGCGCGGGATGACCTTCACATCGTTCTCGTGACAGTACTTGAGAATTTTCGAGACTTCCTCGGTCGTGCGCGGCA
>DATBRP010000169.1:0-1951 GCA_036560245.1 Hyphomicrobium sp. | reverse complement strand
GCCGGCTGGCCGGATATTGGCAGGAGCCGGAACCGAACGCACGGTGACGCTCTTCAACTGCTTCGTCCTGGGCGAAATTGCCGACGACCTTTCGAGCATCTTCGACAGCGTCAAAGAAGCGGCGCTGACGATGCAGGCCGGCGGCGGCATCGGCCATGATTTCTCGACGCTTCGGCCGCGGGGCGCGCCGGTCAAGAGCATCGGCGCGGACGCATCGGGTCCCGTCAGCTTCATGGACGTCTGGGACGCGATGTGCCGCACGATCATGTCGGCCGGACAGCGGCGCGGCGCCATGATGGCGACGCTCCGGTGCGATCACCCAGATATCGAAGCGTTCGTCGCGGCGAAATCGGATGCGCAGCGGCTCCGAAATTTCAACCTTTCGGTGCTGGTAACCGATGCCTTCATGGAGGCCGTCCGACGCGACGCGCCGTGGGACCTCGTATTTGCCGGCAAGGTCTACAAGACGATCCAGGCGCGCGCGTTGTGGGACAAGATCATGCGCGCGACCTACGACTATGCCGAGCCCGGCGTCATTTTCATCGATCGCATCAACGCCGCCAACAATCTCAATTATTGCGAGACGATTTCGGCGACGAACCCCTGCGGGGAGCAGCCGTTGCCGCCTTATGGCGCGTGCCTTCTTGGATCAATCAATCTGGCACGGCTCGTCGATGAGCCGTTCACGCCGTCGGCGCGCGTCGATGTTGCGAAACTCGAAGCGCGCGTCGCGACCGCCATCCGTTTCCTCGACAATGTCATCGACATTTCGCGGTATCCGCTTGAGCCGCAGGCGCGGGAGGCGCGCGCCAAGCGGCGCATCGGACTTGGCGTCACGGGGCTTGCCGACGCGCTGATCTTCCTCGGTCTTTCCTACGGCAGCGCCGCCGCGCAGCAAAAAGCGGCGCAATGGATGGCGCTCATTCAGAACGCCGCCTATCGCGCCAGCGCTGCTCTTGCCGCCGAGAAGGGGCCGTTTCCGCTTTACGACGCCGAGGCATTCCTGACTCGGCCCAATGTCGCGCGGCTCGATAAAGACGTTCGCGATGCTATTGCCGCGAACGGTATTCGCAACGGTTGCCTAACGTCAATCGCACCGACCGGAACGATCTCGCTGCTGGCCGGCAACGTGTCGAGCGGCGTCGAACCGGTATTCGATTTCGTCTTCCAGCGACGTGTCCTGGGCGACGGCCAAACAGCGGAAGAAGAAACGGTCGAAGATTTTGCTCATCGAACGTTCCGCGATGCGTTCGGAGATGATGCGCCGCTGCCCGAGACGTTCGTGACGGCCGAAACGCTGACGCCTTCGGAGCACGTCGCGATGCAAGCCGCCTTGCAGCCTTTCGTCGATAGCGCCATTTCGAAGACGATCAATTGCCCGGAGGACATCAGCTTCGAGAGTTTTCGCAACATCTATGTCGAGGCCTACGATGCTGGCCTCAAGGGCTGCACGACGTACCGTCCGAACGCGGTGACGGGGGCTGTGCTGTCGCGCGTGGTGCCGGTAGTCGCAGGACAAGGAGACGTGAGCGGCGCCGTCGCGCTGCAGAAGCCATCCGTGGTCAAGGCTGTGACCGAGGACCCGGCGACGCCGGGTGTCATCTACATGACGAAACCGCTCGAGCGCGACGCGGCGCTTGAGGGCGTTACGTACAAAATCAAGTGGCCGGCGAGCGCACATGCGCTGTACGTCACGATCAACGACATCGTCCGCGACGGGCGCAGGCGGCCATTCGAAGTTTTCATCAACACCAAAAACCTGGAACACTATGCCTGGACGGTAGCGCTGACACGCATGATCAGCGCCGTATTCCGCCGTGGCGGCGACGTTGCGTTCGTTGCCGAGGAGTTAAAGGCGGTATTCGATCCGGAAGGCGGCCGCTGGATGGGCGGGCGTTATGTTCCGAGCCTACTGGCGGCGATCGGCGATGTCATCGAACAGCATTTGCTG
>DATBRP010000168.1:0-1945 GCA_036560245.1 Hyphomicrobium sp. | reverse complement strand
GAAATCCTGCCTTCGCATAGGCTTGAATGGCACGTGCGTTGCGCGGATTGGGATCGGTCACGACCCGAGGCGCTCCGGCGATAAACAGTCGTTCGACAAAAGCGCGGATGAGGGCTCTGCCATGGCCGCGGTCGATGAGATCGGGTTCGCCGATGAACTGGTCGATGCCGCGTGTGCCAAAAGGCTGATCACAGCAGGGGTGGTCTAACTCCGCGTGGGGGTTCCAGCTTTGGATATATCCAAGCGGCTTACCGTTATAGGCCACGATAAACAGATCGACCGCGGAGTCGCCGATATGCTCGTGGATGGTTGCGAGCGCCCGAACCGGATCGCCCCACCATTCGCGCACGTGAGGTTTTTCCAGCCAGCTTTTGAGCAACGGCAGGTCGGCAACGGTCACGCGACGAAACGTGTAGGGTTGGATCGACATTGTCGCTATGCCGACGATTCGAGGGTTTCGACGACGATGTTGGTATTGGTGTAGACGCAAATTTCGGCAGCGATGGCCATGGCCTTACGCGCGATCGCTTCGGCGTCGAGGGGCTGATCGAGAAGCGCGCGGGCGGCGGCCAGCGCATAATTGCCGCCCGAGCCGATGCCCATGATGTAGTTCTCAGGCTCCAACACGTCACCGGTGCCGGTCAGCACGAGCGTCGTCGAAGCGTCGGCGACGAGCATCATGGCTTCGAGCCGGCGCAGGAACCGGTCGGTGCGCCAGTCCTTGGCAAGCTCGACGGCGGCGCGCGTCAGCTGACCGGGGTACTGCTCGAGCTTGCCTTCCAGGCGTTCGAACAGGGTAAAGGCGTCGGCCGTCGCGCCGGCAAAGCCGCCGATGACGTCGCCGCGACCGAGGCGGCGGACCTTCCGGGCGTTTGATTTGATAATGGTCTGGCCGAGGCTGACCTGGCCGTCGCCCGCGATCACCACGCGGCCGCCCTTGCGGACGGTCAGTATTGTGGTGGCGTGCCAGGACGAATCGGGGGCATTTGGGGTGAATTGGGTCATAGATATGCGTCAGTTAAGCTTTTGCCGTTAAGTTGCAAGCCGAAGCAGAGGTTCTGCGGCTTTCCGGCTCTTGTGTCCATCTCGGCCTGATCCACCTTGGCCTTGGCGGCTGCCAGCTGGTAAAGGCTCGGGCGAACTTGAGACAAGCCGGCGGCAGATGGAAGCCGGCGGCGGAAAACGGCAGGCAGGCGGAGTGATTCACGTGAAGCGCCAGGCGACGATCACGCGCAAGACGAAGGAGACCGAAATCTCCGCGACCGTCGATCTCGACGGCACCGGCGCCTACGATATTGCGACCGGCATCGGCTTCCTCGATCACATGCTGGAGCAGCTGGCGCGCCATTCGCTGATCGACATTACCCTCAAGGCCAAGGGCGATCTGCACATCGACTTTCACCACACGGCTGAAGATACCGGAATCGTCATCGGCCAAGCCATCGCCAAGGCGCTCGGCGACAAGGCGGGCATCGTGCGTTACGCCGATGTGCATCTGCCGATGGACGAGACGTTGACGCGCGTCGCGGTCGATGTTTCGGGCCGCCCGTTCCTGATCTGGAAGGCGGATTTCTCGCGCTCGAAGGTCGGCGAGATGGACACCGAGCTTTTTCGCGAGTGGTTTCAGGCTTTCGCGCAGAATGCCGGTATCACGCTGCACGTCGAAAACCTTTACGGCGAGAACAATCACCATATAGCTGAGACCTGCTATAAAGGTCTGGCGCGGGCCCTTCGGGCGGCCATCGCGCTCGATCCGCGCCAAGCCGGGCGCATCCCATCCACCAAGGGCATGCTGCAAGGCTGAGTTGCGAGTTGGAGTCTTGAGTTTGCGCGCGTCGAGGAGCTTATCTTCCGTGGTGACCTATACCGTTCATGAGCCGCCGACCCCAGGGTCGGACCGTGTCGATCGCGGCGTCGAGCTGGAATTCGTCAAAGACGGATTTTC
>DATBRP010000167.1:0-1639 GCA_036560245.1 Hyphomicrobium sp. | reverse complement strand
TTCGCCCGTCTGCCTGAACCACTTGCCAACGGTCGCTTCCGTGATGCTCTCTCCGAGCGCAGGGACGCGAATCTCGATCGACATATGAGCCCTCACACCTTTGTTATGTTCCGAGCGCGTCGGCGACGAGCGCGGTCTGCTCTTTAATGTGCTGCGAAAGCAAACCAGTCGCGGTCGAAGCGGAAGCGGGTCGCCCGGCGTAACGCGGACGGCGGTGAATATACCCCAAACGCGACAACACCCACTCGATATTCGCGTCCATAAAGTACCATGCGCCCATATTTTTGGGCTCCTCCTGGCACCAGACAATTTCGGCGAACTTGAAGCGGCCGAGTTCCTGAATGAGGGCGCGCGCCGGGAAAGGATAAAGCTGCTCGACCCGCAACAAATAGACGTCGTCGCGGCCCTGCGTGTCGCGCGCATCGAGTAGATCGTAGTAGACTTTGCCGGAGCAGATGACGACGCGTTTGATTTCGTCGTCGGGCCGCAATTTGATCGTCGATGTCCCGCGTTCGGCATCATCCCAAAGCAAGCGATGGAAGCTGGTGTTGGAGCCGAACTCTTCGAGTTTCGATGTCACGCGCTTGTGGCGCAGCAAAGACTTCGGCGTCATCAGGATCAACGGCTTGCGGAAGTTACGATGCAGCTGGCGTCGCAGGCTGTGGAAGTAGTTGGCGGGCGTCGTGCAATTGGCGACTTGCCAATTGTCTTCCGCCGAAAGCTGCAGGAACCGCTCAAGGCGCGCCGAGGAATGCTCCGGGCCTTGGCCTTCATAGCCGTGGGGCAGCAGACACACGAGACCCGACATGCGCAGCCATTTGCGCTCGGCCGACGATACGAACTGGTCGAAAATGACCTGGGCGCCGTTGGCGAAGTCGCCGAATTGCGCTTCCCAAAGCGTCAGTGCATTCGGCTCGGCCAGCGAGTAGCCGTACTCGAAGCCGAGCACCGCCTCTTCCGACAACATCGAATTGACGATCTCGAATTGCGCCTGGTTCGGCGCCAGGTGTTTCAGCGGCGCAAATCGGCGCTCCGTCTCCTGATCGACGAAAACGGCATGGCGCTGCGAAAACGTACCGCGCTCGCAGTCCTGGCCTGAAAGGCGAACACGGAAGCCTTCCATCAACAGCGACGCGAAGGCGAGGTGCTCGCCCATCGCCCAGTCGATGCCTTGGCCGCTTTCGATCATCTCCCGGCGGCGCTCGATGAGTTTGCCGGCCGTCTTATGGATATGAAAATCGTTGGGGATCGACGTGACGCGACGGCCGATATCCTTCAGTGTATCGATCGTGATGCCCGTGTTGCCGCGCCAGTCGTCACTGTCGACCCGCGTTATGCCCGACCAGCGCCCATCGAGCCAGTCGGCCTTGTTCGGCTTATAGCCGTCGGAAAAGCTGAACTCGCTGTCGAGATTGGCGCGCACCGACTCTTTCATTTCGCCGAACTCGGCGGCCGTAATCACGCCTTCGTCCGTCAGTGATTTCGCATAACTCTCGACGACGGTCGGATGCGACTTGATACGCTTGTACATCGCCGGCTGCGTGAACATCGGCTCGTCCGTTTCGTTGTGACCGAAGCGGCGATAGCAGAACATGTCGATGACGACGGGCTTCTGAAAGCGTTGACGGAACTCCGTCGC